>JAQBNJ010000547.1 GCA_028288645.1 Sediminibacterium sp. | reverse complement strand
CTATCTATGGTACGCGGGCGGCTACAGGGGTAATCCTGGTAACTACCAAAAAAGGTAAACCAGGAAAATTAACTGTGAGCTATAATGGTTTCTACGGAACCTCGGCACCGGCCAAAATACTTGACCTCCTCAACGCATCACAGTATGCTACGCTAATGAATGAACGTTCTGTAGCAGGTGGTGGTGCAGTGTTATACAACGATGTAGCGTCTTTGGGCGTTGGTACAGACTGGCAGAAAGCCATCTTTAACAACAGTGCCCCACGGTACCTGCACGAAGTGAGCGTGAATGGTGGTAATGAAAGATCGACTTTCTATTTGTCAGCCGGTATCCAGGATCAAACCGGACTCGTATCATCGGATATTTCCAAATATTCAAAAAAGAATTTCCGTTTGAATTCAACACATAAGATCGGGAACTATGTTACGTTCGGACAAACGCTGGGTTATACATACCAGAGAAGTACCGGCCTCGGAAATACAAACAGCGAGTTTGGCGGCCCGTTGAGTTCGGCCATCAATCTCGATCCGATCACAAAGCTTATTATCACTGATCCGCTGGTCGCGAATTCACCTTCACAACCTTATCTTAATAACCCTGTCATCAGGGATGCGGCAGGAAACCCTTACGGGATCTCTTCTATTGTAGGACAGGAGATGACCAACCCGCTTGCATATATCCAGCCGCGTTTAGGCGGTTATAACTGGTCAGACGATATCGTTGGAAATGCTTATTTAGAAATTGCACCAATCGAGGGACTTAAGATAAGAAGCACTGTAGGCGTTAAAAAAGCATATTGGGGCAATATCGGTTTCACACCGGTTTTCTACCTGAATGCAACCAATACAAATCTTACCAACAGGTATTCAAAAGGTGAGAACAGGGTATTTAACTGGAACGTGGAAAATACGATCACTTACAGCAAAAAGATCGGTGACCATAGCTTCACGGTATTGGCCGGCCAGGGTACTTATGTAGAAAATATCGGCGGAAGTGTAGGTATGACCTTCTTTAATCTGCCGATCACCAGTTACCAGGATGCCTCTTTCAGGTTTGATGTGCCTTTGGCGAACCGCGATGGTTATGCAAGTGACATGATACAACACAAGATCATTTCCCTGTTTGGCCGTCTTAATTATAGCTACCAGGATAAATACATATTAACGAGTATCGTGCGTCGTGATGGCAGTACCCGTTTTGGTTTAAACAATAAATACGGTTACTTCCCTTCCACTTCTATTGGATGGAACGCAGACAGGGAAAGTTTCTGGCCAAAGAACAAAGTGGTTAATAGCTTTAAACTCAGAGGTGGTTATGGTGTGGTTGGTAATGATGCGATCAGGGATTTCGGATATCTTTCCACTGTTGTAGGCGGATACAATTACGCCATTGGTTCTTCAGGAGCCGTAACAACAGGTTATGCGCCACTTACATTGGATAACCCCGATCTGCATTGGGAAGAAACAGCAACTACTGATATCGGTTTTGATGCACAACTCTTCAACTCCCTTAACCTTACGGTAAACTGGTATAATAAAGAAACCAAAGGCATTCTCAGGGACATAGTGATCCCGGGTTATGTTGGTGCAGGTGCCAATCCTGTAGGCAATGTAGCCAATATGAAAAATACCGGCGTTGAGGTAGAATTGGGCTACCGCAAAAGAATGGGTGATTTTAACCTTTCTGTAAATGCGAATGTCTCTTACCTGAAAAACACGGTAACCAAAGTAGCTGCCGATACGAATTTCATAGGGGGTAGTGCAGGTTTCCAGTCAATGGGTAATGTTACAAGAATCCAGGTTGGACAATCCTATAACAGCTTTTTCGGATACCAGAGACTGGGTATATTCCAGAACCAGGCAGAGATCAATAACTATAAAAATAAAGCCGGCGGCCTTATTCAGCCGAATGCACGTCCGGGTGATTTTATCTGGGCCGATCTTAATGGCGATGGATCTATCACAAGCGATAACCTTGATAAAACATTCCTCGGAAGCAATATTCCTAAGCTCACATTCGGTTTAACGATCAACCTTGAATACAAAGGATTTGATATGATGGTGTTTGCACAGGGTGTTGCAGGAAACAAGATCTTCCAGGGATTACGCAGACTGGATATCCTTAACTCTAACTACTCTACCAAGGCACTTGGACGCTGGACAGCCGAAGGAACTTCTACTGATTATCCGAGGTTAACCACTACTGATCCTAACAACAACTTTGCATGGATGTCTGATTTCTATCTTGAAAAAGGTGATTACCTGAGATTGAAAGTATTCCAGCTGGGATATACTTTACCAAATAAACTGTTTGGCAAAAGCGGTATCTCAAAATTACGCGTATACGTAACGGCTGAGAACCTGTTCACACTTACTAACTATACAGGATACGATCCTGAAGTAGGGGGTGGTGTATTTGGTATTGACAAAGGTCAGTATCCACAGGCACGCACAATTTTAGGTGGTCTTCAAATTCAATTCTAATTAATCAAACTATTTTATATGAAAAGCATAAAGATGAAATTTGCACTGCTCTCCGCCTCTTTAATGGCGTTGGCATCCTGCAAAAAAGATTTTATCACGATAGAGCCGCAGGGACAGTTCCTTACAGCGAATTATTACGCTAACAGGGAACAGGCATATACCGGACTGGTTGGCGCCTATGATATATTGCGTAAGAATGCAGGTGGTTTTGAGAACATGATCACCTTTATGAACGCGGGTTCAGATGATCATGTTGCCGGTGGTGGTGGCGCTACGGATGGAGCAGGTATCCAGGGTTTCTCCAACTTCACCATCAATGCCAACATCATGCCGGGCAGTTACTGGAATGATCACTACCAGGGTGTTTTCAGAGTGAATGCGCTGCTTTCAAGATTACCTGCCACAACAATGGGCGCTGCAGAAAAAGCACGGTTCGTAGCGGAAGCCAAAGCACTTCGCGGGATCTATTATTTTAACCTCGTAAGAATGTTCAAAAACGTCCCGCTTTTGCTGGAACCTTTAACAACCAATGGTATCTACGAGGTAACACAGGCAACACCGGCAGCGATTTACACACAGGTAGAAAAGGATCTTACAGAAGCGATACCTGATCTTCCCAGCTCTCTTGTATTGGGAACAGAAGCAGGGCGGTTAACAAAAGTTGCAGCACAGGCAATGCTTGGTAAAGTATACCTGTACGATAATAAAGGATCACAGGCAGCGGCACAACTGGCGATAGTAAACGGTGCAACACCGGGCCAGGCAAACACTTATGGCAATAAATTGCTGACCAATTTTGCTGACCTGTGGGTGTTCACCAATAAATTCAATTCAGAATCAATATTGGAATGTGTGCATACCAACCAATCAAATGCAGATTGGGGATTCTGGGGAAGCAGCGCTGATGAAGGAAATTCTGTAAACCAGATGGTGGGTCCAAGAAGCTTTGCAAAAACAGCTACTTACACCGGCCCGGACATTTATACCGGAGGATGGAGCTTTAATCCTATCACGCAGGATCTGTATGATGCTCTTAAACCGGATCCACGTTTCGGCGCAACCGTATTGGATATTAAAGCCTATGCAACAGCTGGCCAGGCAACTTATATTGAAGGATATCAGAACACAGGATATTTCATCAACAAGTTTATGCCGAGAAAATCCGATCAACGTACAGGTGGCGGTACACTGGAACTGAATTTCCAGCAAAACGATTATATCATCCGTTTGGCTGATTGTTACCTGATGGAAGCAGAAGCGCTTGGCGCTACCGGCGCAAGGGCACAGGCCTTGCTTGATGCAGTTCGCGCACGTGTCGGACTCGCTTCCGTTCCGGTTTCTCTTGCTGCGATCAAAACAGAACGCCGGTTGGAACTGGCAGGAGAGGGCCATCGTTTCTTTGACCTTGTACGTTGGGGAGATGCAGCTTCAAAACTTTCTTCAAGAGGTTTTAAAGCCGGCAAGAACGAAATATTCCCGATCCCTGCGAGAGAATTACAGGCTACTAAATTGGTTCAGAATCCTAACTACAATTAAACAAACCAGCTTTTATGAAGAAAGTAACCATAATATTCGGCCTGGCGGTTTTACTGGCAGCAACAGGTTGCCAGAAAAAAGATGGAATCAGTTCTGACCTGTCTTTTTTGAGTTCCGCCTCAACAGCCAATAACAGTAAAATATTCGATATAAGCAATGATAACTCCGGTAAAGTGGTGATCACGCCAACCGGCCAGGGCGCTGCTTCTTACACGGTTAGTTACGGCCATGGTACCGGCACTGGTGCATCAGCCGTTGTTATGCCGGGAAATAATACAACACATGCCTATCCCGAAGGAACCTATACGGTTACCATTGTCTCCAAAAGTATTTCCGGAGTAGAATCAACGGCTACCTATCCTTTAACAGTAACGTATCGTGCACCTGAGAATGTGGCGATCACAACATCACAGACAGCGCTTCTTTTAAAAGTAAAAGCCACAGCATTGTATGCGGCTTCTTACCTTGTTTATTATGGTGATGTTGCCAATGAAGTAGGTACACCACTTGCAACAGGCGCAGAAGTGTCGCACACTTATGCAGCCGCAGGTACCTATACTGTAAAAGTGGTGGCGTTGAGCGGTGGTGTTGCCAAGACAGAAAAAACCACATCGGTAACTATATTCGATCCATTTGGTTTACCGATCACTTTTGACCTGTCTACCATTGAATATTTCTTCGGCACATTCGGTGGCGGGCAACAGTTTGCAACAGTGACCAATCCGAATGCATCAGGACTGAATACAAGTGCAAAAGTGGGCAAATTCACACGTGGTTTTGAAAGCTGGAGCGGAACATACAGCCCTTTGAATATCCAGATAGATATGGCATTGGGTAAAAAAATAAGAGTACTCGCTTACAATCCCGATCCTTTACTCATCGGCAAAAAACTGAATATAGAACTGGAAGCGGGTACAATAGCGAATGGCATTGCCGTATTACGAACCGCGTTCACAACTTCAGGCGTATGGGAAGAACTGGTGTTTGATTTCGGTACCCTTTCAGCCGTACCCGCCACTGCTAAATTCAGCCAGTTGGTATTGCGCTTTAATGATGGTACCGACGGCGCAGGCGCTGTTATTTATGTTGACAACTTCAGATTAACCAATTAAAAACACAACCATGATACGTTATATAAAATACTATTCCTTTATCATCGCATTGATGCTTTTCAGCAGTTGTGAGAAAAAAGAATTCACCATGGGAAACCTGGTTGCACCTTCTGAGGTTGCTATCAACACAACCATTGTGGGCGTAGACGCAACGCATCCCAATGGCGATGGCTCAGGAGATGTGAAGATCTCACTTACCGGTAAAAATGTTCTTTCCTATAAGATAGATTACAACGCCGCCGATGGAATTAACCTCGAGTTTTTGCCGGATGGTACAGCTACTAAAAAATACACATCTATCGGCCTGAATACATACCGCATAACCGCAGTAGCGTATGGCCCCGGAGCCGCGGCTACCACGGTTACCAAAGACATCCAGGTAAGAAGTGATTTCACACCCGCTGCAGCGATCGTTACCAATCTTACAGGAACAGGTTCCAAAACCTGGAAAGTGGATAAAGATGCAGCTGGTCATTTTGGTGTAGGCCCATGGAGCACTACATCAGTTACCCCTGAATGGTATGCTGCTGTACCCAATGAAAAAGCAGGTTGCTGTAACTGTTTCTATTCAGCATCATTCACGTTTACCAAATTAGCAGACGGTACCTATACCCTTACTGTGGCAAGTCCTGATGGTGCATTCACCAAAACAGGTTCATTGGCTGGCGGGCTTCCCGGTATCCCGGGTTCAGGTGCAGAAGCATGTTATCCTTATTCAGGAGGAACTTCAACTTTCTCTTTTGTTCCTTCTTCATCGGGTATTGCAGCATCAGCTCCTTCTACTAAAACAGGCATCCTGTTAGGCGGTGCCAATACTTATATCGGCTATGGTGCACAATTGAAGGAATACGAGATCATGTCTATTTCTGCTACTAACCTGTACCTGCGGGTACAAGGTACAGAAACAGGCAACGCATGGTATCTGAAATTAAAGAACTAATTGACAGGTAACTTAAAAAGAATTTCATACGGCAAGCAATGATGACCAAAGGCACAGGGCAGAAATGCCTTGTGCTTTACTTTCGGTTTGCCTGTTCTGTTACATGATATTTTACAGTGGCGGGTGATAAAACGATCAATATGCTGAAACAAAGATTCAAGTTCCTTATCGGGTTAATAACAATAAGCACCTTGTTATTCTCTTGTGGAAAGAAAGGTGATACACCTGTTGCGGTTGTTGTACCCGTGATTAAAATGGAAGACGCTTCACAGGTAAGAACTACCAGCGCAGGCGTGATGCATTTTAATGTTACACTGGATAAAACAACATCTGTTCCTGTCTCGGTAGATTATACTGTGACCGATGGAACCGCAACCGCGCCAAAAGATTATACAGCTGCATCCGGAACAGTTACCATTGCTGCCAACCAATCACAGGCGCAGGTAGATGTGCCCATCAAAGGTGATGCTGCGGATACGCGACAGAACAACCTTGAGTTTACTGTTCAGTTAAGTAATGCAAAGTCCTGCGCATTGGGGGTACTCTCTGCAAAAGGAACCATTATTACAGAGAATGGAACAAGCCTTACAACTGACAATACAGGATACAGCACACCGCTTACTTACCCCGGTTATACATTGGCTTGGGCCGATGAATTCTCGGGTACAGCACCGGATCCTGCTATATGGAACATGGAAACCGGTAACAACAACGGATGGGGAAACAGCGAACTTGAATATTATACCAACAGCACGAAAAATGTTTTTGCATCCAATGGTAACCTGGTAATAGAAGCCCGCAAAGAAGCGATTAGCGGGTTCAATTATTCCTCTACGCGTATGACCACGCAGAATAAAAAATCTTTCACATTCGGCAGGATCGATATCAGGGCAAAACTGCCGGTAAGCAAAGGTATCTGGCCCGCACTCTGGATGCTGGGTTCTAACATCAATACCGTACCCTGGCCCGCCTGCGGTGAAATGGATATCATGGAATTGATCGGCACTTACCCGGGCCGTGTTTACGGCACCATGCACTGGAAAGCTGTAGCAGGTAACGAAACGTCAAAGGGCACCGAGTATAATTTGCCATCGGGTGATTTTTCACAAAAATTCCATGTATTCAGTATTATCTGGTCGCAGGATATGATCAAATGGCTGGTAGATGACCAGCTGCTTCTTACAATGACCAAAGCCGATGCAGGTGCCGCAAATTATCCTTTTAATGCATCGCAGTTTTTTATTTTCAATGTTGCAGTAGGCGGTCTCTGGCCCGGCCCGCCGGATTCAGGCACACCATTTCCGCAAAGAATGTTTGTGGATTATGTGCGTGTTTTTCAATGATACTTCACCTAACTGATTATTCTATGCGTTTTGTTTGCCTATTGTTTATCACACTCTGTTTTGTTTCCTGTGCAACATCACAAAACAAATCAGGTAAGGTTGACTGGAAACTTTCCTGGAGCGAAGAATTTAATTATGAAGGCTTGCCCGATTCTACCAAATGGGGGTATGATATCGGGGGACATGGCTGGGGTAATAACGAATTGCAATATTACACCAAAGCATCCCTGGCCAACGCAGAAGTAAGCAACGGCTCACTGAAAGTAAAAGCGATCCGTGAAAAAATGGCTAACCGCGAGTATACATCAGCGCGCCTGCTTACAAAAGGTAAAGCAGATTTTACTTACGGTAAAATAGAAATCCGTGCAAAACTTCCTGCCGGCCGCGGTATCTGGCCCGCAATTTGGATGCTTGGAAATAATATCAATACCGTAGGCTGGCCCGAAAGCGGTGAAATAGACATTATGGAACATGTAGGCTTTGAAAAAGATTCGGTGTTTGGAACCATACACACCAAATCGTACAACCATATTAAAGGAACACAAAAAGGCAAGAAAGCATTCATCGCAAATCCATATACAAGCTATCACCTGTACACACTTGAATGGACACCCGAGCGGATGGATTTTTTGCTGGATAATGTTTTGTACAATCATATTGAGAACGAACACAAGACCACGGCAGAATGGCCTTTTGATTCCCCGTTCCATTTACTGATCAACATAGCAGTAGGAGGTAACCTCGGCGGGAAACAGGGAATTGATACAACCGTTTTTCCGGCTACGCTTGAAGTAGATTATGTTCGCGTGTACACGCCGGTAAAATGATGCATGTTTTTAACACCAATATCTATGAAAACAAATAATAACCTTGTGACCAGCAGTAAAAGGTTGATAATAACCGGCGTACTCCCGCTGTTTTTTTTCTTATTGATCAATTGTTCAAGCAAGAGCGTCGATCCCACTCCAACGCCAACACCCCCTGTTCCGCCGCCGGTAGTAAACAATGAAATGGATTTCTGGCTCACCAAATCTGATGAAACCGTAAAGCTTCAGAAACAAAGCACTGTACTGGCATTTGGTACGCCGGTAAATCAATATCTCAATATCGACGTAGATGAGAACAGCTCTTTCCAATCGGTTGATGGTTTTGGATATACACTTACCGGTGGCAGTGCAGAAGTGATCAATTCGTTGATCGCTTCAAAAAAACAGGAACTGCTGCAGGAATTATTCGGATCATCCGCAAGTTCCATCGGTGTAAGTTATCTGCGTATCAGTATCGGCGCCTCTGACTTGAATGCTTCTCCATTTACCTATGATGATATGCCGGCGGGTCAAACAGATGTTGCCCTGGCTAATTTCAGTCTTGCTCCTGACATGACTAACGTTATTCCTTTGTTGAAAGAGATACTCGCTATCAATCCCAATATAAAGATCCTGGGTAGTCCATGGTCACCGCCGGTATGGATGAAAGACAATAATAGTTTTACAGGTGGCAGTTTGCAAACAAAATATTATGCAGCCTATGCACAATACTTTGTAAAATATATTCAGCTGATGAAGGCGCAGGGAATTACCATTGATGCGATCACCCCGCAAAACGAACCGCTGCATCCCGGCAATAATCCAAGCATGTTGATGTTAGCTCCGCAACAGGCCGACTTTATTAAAAATAACCTGGGCCCTGCCTTCCAGGCTGCGAATATCACAACCAAGATCATCATCTATGATCATAACTGTGATAAGCCTGAGTATCCCATTTCTATTTTAGACGATGCTGCTGCCAAGACATTTATCAATGGCTCAGCGTTTCATTTATATGCGGGAGATATCAGCGCATTATCTACTGTACGCAACGCACATCCTGATAAGGCATTATATTTTACCGAGCAATGGACATCTTCAACCGGCAATTTCGGAGGCGATCTGAAATGGCACTTGAAAAATGTGGTCATTGGTTCCATGCGTAACTGGAGCCGCAATGCGCTTGAATGGAACCTTGCCAATAATTCCGCATTTGGTCCGCATACAGCCGGTGGATGCGATGCCTGTAAGGGCGCTATAACGATAGATAACAATAGTAATTTTACGCGAAATGTGGGTTATTACATTATTGCACATGCAGCTAAATTTGTACCGCAGGGTTCCATACGGATCTCCAGTACCACAGCCGGCAATCTTAACAATGTAGCCTTTAAAACACCTGAAGGGAAAAAAGTGCTGATCGTAGAAAACGACGGCAGCAGTTCCCAACTGTTTAATATCAAATACAACGGCAGATGGATTGCCATTTCATTGGAAGCGGGGTCTGTAGGAACGTTTACCTGGTGATTGGTGTACAGGTGTCCGGAAGATGAGGAACAGTTTGTGCAATTCGTTACACGGCTATTCTTGCCACGCTCTTTAGAGCGCGGGTAAGAATAAAACCCTATCCTTTCTCTCCGGGGCTTCCAGCCCCGCGTGTGTAGTAATTTAATCTTCCGAACAGTTGTAGTGATTGGTGAAGTAACCTTAATATTTTATCGCGGGAATTTGATATTGCTTTGTATCAATAAAAAAAAGGAATAAGCGGTCGATATTGATTCTGACGACTAAAGAAGGTCCGGTAAATGAAAATTTGCAGGACCTTTTTTAGTGTGGGCCATATGAGTAAAAAACTAACGTGTTGTGCTATTAGATTGGGTGATATGTACATAGTAACTAACGAGTTTGCCAAATGTGCCAAATGCGTGGTTAAAAGCCGGAACGCAAGGTGCGGTACTTAGCGGGCCTTGCGTTCCAGCTTTACATCAACACATTCAAGTTGAAGAAACATAATTTGAATGCCAGAATATATCATAATGCATAGAAAATAAAAATATGAACCCAACTCTCAAATCTTTTTCCTTTCCAATGTTCAATGGAATAGCCGAAGAATCAACGATTGTATTTGCATGCAATCATTCATTTAGAATTATATTTATCATTCATAATCCTGGATAAATGAACCGGAGAAAATTCATAACACAAACTGGTTTCCTGTCTGCAGCAGCCATTCTACCCGTAACAGGTTTCCCGGCGTTTGCACAACCAAAATTTAAAATGGGCCTGCAGTTGTTTACCATCCGCCAGGACATGGCCAAAGATCCTGTTGCCAGTTTGAAAGCCGCAAGGGCCATGGGTTATGAAGATGTTGAGACCTATGGATTTGACAGCGCGAAAGAAACTTACTATGGATACAAATCTTCGGAGTTCAAAAAGATACTGGACGACCTGCAAATCACCGCGTCCAGCGGGCATTATGATTTTGCACCATTCCTGGATAAAACGGATGATGATTTGAAACGTTTTGTGGACCAGTGTATCAAAGGGGCGCATGCTGTAGGTATGAAATATATCACCTGGCCATGGATAGCGCCCGAACAGAGAACCCTCGATCATTTCAGGTTGCTGTCTAAAAAACTCAACCTGATAGGCCGCCAGGTTACTGCTGCGGGTCTTGGATTTGCTTACCATAATCATGATTTCGAATTCACAGATCACGATGGAAAAATCGGGTATGATATTGTTTTAAATGAGACTGACCCTGCATTGGTTAAACTCCAGATGGACCTGTA
>JAQBNJ010000545.1 GCA_028288645.1 Sediminibacterium sp. | reverse complement strand
AGCATAGCATTTCAATAGAAGAAAAACGAAGAAAATAAGCGTCTCTGAATTTCGTAGACGCTTATTTTCTTCGTTCTTCTTTTATCGAAATATTTCATACTCGTATTGCCTGCGATTCCTCAGCATTCATGTTTATCTTTGCCCCATGGACCTTATGCACCCCCATGTAGAAGCCTACGCCACCCAATTCACCTCCCCCGAAAACCCGCTTCTGGCCGGGGTAAACCGTGAAACCCTTGAGAACCATAGCCAGTATCATATGCTCAGCGGGCATGTGCAGGGAAAATTTCTTTCCTTCATAAGTACTATACTAAAGCCAAAATACGTTCTGGAGATAGGAACCTTCACCGGGTACAGCGCTTTATGCCTGGCAGAGGGACTTTCAGCGGATGGAGAACTGCATACCATCGAATTAAGAGAGGAAGATGCGGCCACTTCTAAAGCAAATTTTAGCAAATCCGATAGGAATAAGCAAATACATTTGCACCTCGGAAACGCTAAGGAGATCATACCAAAGCTCAACCGTAAATGGGATTTGGTTTTTATAGACGCAGACAAGACATCGTATATAGATTATTATGAATTGGTTGTGCCGGAATTAAGCGCTGACGGGATTATCCTGGCAGACAATGTGCTTTTTCACGGGCAAATATTTGAGGAACCGATCAGCAGCAAAAATGCAAAAGCCATCCAGGCTTTTAACGAACATGTGATGAACGACCCACGGACCGAACAGGTATTGGTAACCATTCGCGACGGGGTACTAATGATCAAAAAGAAACTGTAATGAAAAAACTGGCACTCATTTCCTGTCTCCTCGTAGCTTTTGTTGCGCAGGCGCAGAAAGAAAAAGGAGAAGCGTACATTAAGGCTTACAAAGAAATTGCGATTGAAGAGATGCTGCGTACCGGCGTTCCTGCTTCTATTACATTGGCGCAGGGTATTCTTGAATCGCAGTACGGAGAAAGTGATCTCGTAAAAGGATCAAACAATCACTTCGGCATTAAATGCAAAACAGAATGGACCGGCCCGAAAATATTTCATGATGATGATGAAAAAGGTGAATGCTTCCGTGTATATGCAACGCCCGAAGAATCTTATAAGGACCATTCCGATTTTTTAAAAACGCGCCCGAATTATGCGTTCCTTTTCAAACTCGACCCTACAGATTACGATGGATGGGCAAAGGGTTTGAAAAAAGCAGGTTACGCAACAAATCCTGCTTACCCGCAGAAATTATTGAAAGTGATCAGCGATTTTAATTTGCAGCAATACAGTTTAGAAGCATTGGCAAGACAAAACAATCCTGTTATTGTTCCTGCAATAACAACTGAGGCGGTTGTGAGTACAGTCGCTTTAAAAGAAGAACTGCCAAAACAAACGGAAACGATAGTAAATCCCCCGATAGAAAAACCGGTGGAAGAATTGCAGGTGAAAGAACAGCCGGTGAAAGAACAAACTGCAAAGGAACAAGCTCCGAAAGAAGAAAAAGAACCGGAAGTTGTCAATACCGTTACCGACACGCCTGCGGTTGTAAAAAATAAAAAACAATCCAACTATCCTTCCGGTATTTTTTCAATCAACCGTACGAAAGTTATTTATGTAGCTGAAGGCACTTCGCTTTTATCTCTCGCTACACAATATGATATTTCATTTGGTAAACTCATCGAGTTCAATGAACTCGCAGCGATGGAGGTACTGGATGCAGACCGCCTTGTTTTCATCGAAAGAAAACAAAAAAAGGGAACAGCTGATGTTCATTTGGTGGCTATGGGTGAAACCATGCATGATATCTGTCAGCTTGAAGGCATCCGTTTAGAGAGCCTCGTGGAGTACAATCATTTAAGTAAATCCGCGCCGTTAAGAACAGGGGATAAAATCTATTTGCATCCGATTGTGGCGCCTGCAACATCTTCGAAATCGCCTAAATAATTAATAAGTTTTCTTGCAGGTTCTATGCGTGATTAGAAGCTGGAACGCAAAGCCCGCAAAGGTTACGCAAGGAACGCAAGAGGTTCCGAAATTTCCTTGCGTACCCTGCGGTCCCTGGCGGGCTTTGCGTTCCAGCTTTTATTCACGAAATACAGCAGTCCATCAAATTATATAGTACCGAATTTTACCTATTTTGCAGCCTCCACACAAACCACCCACATGCCAGTACTAAAAGTTCATGACAAAACATTTGTTCCCTACCTACCGGAAGAACTGATCAAAGAAAAAGTAAAAGAACTGGCGGCTGAATTAGACAAAGACTATGCAGGAAAAAAACCATTGTTCATAGCGATACTGAACGGTTCCTTCATGTTTACTTCCGATCTCTTTAAAGAACTAACCATTGAAGCAGAGATCTGTTTTATAAAACTTGCATCATACAAAGGAACCAAATCAACCGGGCAGGTGATTACTGCTATCGGGCTTGATACGGATATCAACGGCAGGCATATCGTGATCCTGGAAGATATCATTGATACCGGCAAGACCATGAATGAGTTCCTTCCGCAACTACGCAACCAGCAACCCGCTTCTTTAAAAGTTGCCGTACTACTCCATAAACCAGACGCGACGGTGTTTGACGTGCCGATCGACTATTGCTGTTTCTCCATCCCCAACAAATTCGTGTTGGGCTATGGCCTTGATTATGATGGTCTGGGAAGGAATATCCGCGAGCTTTACCAGCTAAGCGATGAAGCCTAAAATTGTGCAAATGTTGCGCGGCCGCATATAATTTCCCCGCTTTCTACGTTATATTGATACAAATCATCCCGTTGACAATGAAAAAGGTCATTTGGGTACTTCTGTGCAGCTTAGCCATTCATTCCGCATACAGCCAATTTTACCTTCGTGGTGAGATCAAGGATGAGCGGGGGCGTTTGCTGGAAGGAGTGAAGATCAACCTGGTATCCAGAGGCAGTTTTCCATATTATAGCGGTAACGGTGGCACATTCGGGATCTCTACATCGGTTGCAGCTGATACGATTATTTTGAGTTTTGATGGATACGAAACCATCCGCGCCGCCATCGATACACGGAAGTTCCAGAATTTTTTGATGAAGATGTTGCCTACCACCGCGCATCTGTACAATAAAAAATTATCTTCTCTTACAACCAATCTCAAGGCCGAATCATCTGGTCTTTTTTCTGTGATGGGTGAGAGTTACAGTAACCTCGTAGAAAATGTTTTTATTGAAGCAGATAAATATCCTGAAACAGGTTTCGCGCTCAATATCGATAAAGCATCTTACAGTAATATCCGCCGTTTTCTCAGCAATGAAATGTTGGTACCCACCGATGCGATCCGCATTGAAGAAATGCTGAATTATTTCAATTTTACAAAACCTGCAGATGCTCCTCTCAACGGAGAATTCAGTTGTAAGACACAATTAACCACTTGCCCGTGGAATGCCGGTAATCGTTTATTATTTCTCAATATTGCCGCGCCGAAATTAGATCTCGACAGCATCCCTCCTTCCAACCTTGTTTT
>JAQBNJ010000517.1 GCA_028288645.1 Sediminibacterium sp. | reverse complement strand
ATATACTTTCCTGTGATCTTCGAAAGAACCTTCTTCCGAAAAGTTTTCAAGCCATAGATCCGGTATTATTGAAACAATCGACCGGATACGTTCAGCAGTCAGTACTGAACAGAATTCATCGTTGACCTCATCCAACAGGGAAGCCTGTTGCAACAAAACATGATCCTTTACCTGTACAAACGGGCGCTTTGCATGTTCTTCCCAGTTTTGCCATGAATGATGAAAATATAAAGACGCGCCATGATCGATCAGCCACAATTCTTTGTACCAGATCAACATATTAGTGTTACGCGGCGTGCGGTCAACATTTGTAAGCAGGCAATCCAGCCACACAATTTGCGAAGCAAGTTTCGTAGCGAGTTTTGTTACTGTTGGATCGAATGTGATGGAGCCTGATAAATAATGCAACGCAAGATTGGTTCCCACACTTGCTTTAAGAAGGTCCTGGATCTCTTCATCAGGTTCGGTACGGCCAAAAGCAGTATCCAGTTCCGCGAATACAATTTCCGGCACTTTGAATCCCAGCGCCCTCGCGATCTCACCACCCAACAATTCAGCGATGAGGGCTTTTACCCCCTGTCCCGCTCCACGGAATTTTAATACATATAAAAACCCGTCATCCGCCTCAGCGATGGCCGGCAATGAACCGCCTTCACGCAAGGGCATTACGTAGCGCGTTACATTTACGGATCTCAATTGAGGTGCTTCCACAGCCATTCGGTACTTTATTTCGGCAAAGATGGACTTAAATATATCGCAAAAAAAGAAAGATTTTGACTGACTTTAAGAAGCAATAACCCGGTTTTATTTTTCGAGTTTGAACGGCGTAGTTGAAAAATATAAACGATAGTCTTTGATCCTTCCATTGCGGCCATCCTGCCGGGATAAATATTTGATCCCGCTGATCTTTTTAACCGCGCCGATATCTATCACCAACTGGTGCGGATGTTTGGGTGCATTTCCCTGCCATTGTGTGTGCCATAAACTGGTGAACTGCAGATCAAATACATTATCCGCTTTACCATCTTCTCCCTGTAACTCCTCGCTATCAGCAAATACGATCTTCCAGTTATTTCGCGGGATCTCTTTGCCGTTTTCATCAAGCAATTCCAACTCTGCAATGGTTGTATACGGTTGCTGATCGAATGTACTCAACGCTTCTATACAAACATATCGCGCGGGTGCAGTTGTGAATTTTGCAGTCTGCCATTCTATGGTGTTCTCAAAGCTGCCTGTATGATCGGCCATATCTCCTGCTAATTGCCATTGTTGTCCGGGTTTCTTATGTGCTGCCGGTTGTTTTGTGGTAAGTACATCAAGTACCGGTTTTTCTACACCGGATAACGTAGCATTACTCACACCTAATAAGTCAAACACCATCACTTCATTCCTTCCTTTTTTCAACCAGCAACCCGGAACAAACATCGTTTGTGTTGGGCCGATGTTCCAGTAACGGCCGAGGCAGATGCCATTTACCCAAACCAATCCTTTTTTCCATTTGCTCATATCGAGATAAGTATCTGCATTACTCTGGGTAGAAAAATATCCTTTATAAAATCCTGCCTGGCCCTCATGCGTGCCGGTCGTTTTTATAAACGAGACGGGGATATTTTTTTCACCCATCGGTATTGCATAATGCTTCCAGTGTTTTAATTCTATTGGTTTATCAGCGGTATTTATGGATACCGGGCCATGGATCCCTTTACGATCATGCATATTCCCTCCATAATTTACGCGGCCCATGGCTTCAACCAAAATACTTATGGTAACAGGATTTTTCCTGGCGGGCAATTGCAGTGAATTATTTTTTCTACGGTCAAGTGTCCCTATAAAAACACTATTGATATAAACGGCAGCATAATCATGTATTTCTTTTACGTTCAGCATCGTTTGATCGCCGGCCGGTAAGATTGTTTCATATAACATGGCCCCGAATGGAAGATCCATGTCCTCAAACAACAGCGTACTGTCCGCAGTAACAGCTGATCGGCGATTGCTGAATATGCCGGCAAATTCTGTTAATGAAAATGGAGCAATGGTTTGTTTTGGTATAGCAGCAGGAACAGGTGTTAATTTTTCACCAGGCTGAAGATATTTTGCAAACAACTCCCTGATCTGGTAAAACTTCGGTGTGGCTTCCCCGCTTTCATTGATGGGTGCATCATAATCATAACTGCTTGTTTGTGGTGCATAAGGTGGAGCATTGGCGCCACTGTATGTTCCGAATGTTGTTCCACCATGCGCCATATAAATACTGAAAGATGCTTTGTTATCCAGCATCCATCCCAGTTCTTTTACGATCCTGTCGCTGGCACCGGTATGGTGTGCAGAGCCCCAGCTATCGAACCAGCCGGGATAATATTCGCCACACATTAACGGCCCTTTCGCCTGCACATCACGCAATGCTTTAAAACCGCTTTGCGGGTTGCCGCCAAAATTTACCACGGCAAAAATATCCGGGCGTACATCATTTTTTAATTGAGAAGGGCCATCGCAGGTAAACAAGGGAACGGTAAACCCGGCTGCTTTTATGTAATCGCGCAGTGTGCCGATGTATTCCCTATCCTTACCAAAACTTCCATATTCATTTTCTACCTGTACCATAATGATCGGGCCACCATTTACGATTTGTAACGGCCCTAATTTTCTACCCACTTCGGCAAGGTATTGCTTACATCTTTCCAGGTAATACGGATGCTGCGTGCGCAGCTTCATCGTTTTATCTTTCAACAGCCACCACGGAAAACCACCCATCTCCCATTCTGCGCATGCATAGGGGCCGGGGCGAAGTATCACATACAGCCCTT
>JAQBNJ010000512.1 GCA_028288645.1 Sediminibacterium sp. | reverse complement strand
CGTCTTTGAAAACTTATCTCCCCTGGACACTTGATCCAGCGAACCCGGCAGGTGCAGCCGCTCCCGGCGATAATATTACAGACAACGCAGAGAGGATCGATATCGACAGTACCGTGCCTGGCCAGACCTATACCATCACTGTTACCCATAAAGGAACGCTTACCAAAGGGCCGCAGGCCTATTCCTTATTGGTGAGTGGTGTTGGCGGAGCTACCTACTGCGCTTCCACTTCGGGCGGAGGCGGTGCAAGACTAGACAGCGTGAGCTTTAAAACCATCCATGTACAGAATTCAGCCGGTTCAAAAACGTATACCGACAACACAAGATTTATTGCAGACATAGAAGCGGCACAAACCGTTCCTATTGCCGTGAGAGTTAATACAGCTGATGCCACTTCCAATCCGCGGATCGTAAAAGTGTTCATCGATTATAACAATAACGGAACCTTTGAAACTTCGGAACTGGTTGCAACCAGTGGTGTGCTGGCATCTACCTCAACTATTTTCAATGCCAATATCACTACCCCTTCAGGATTAACGATCGGTAATATTTACCTGATGCGCATTGTGGCGCAGGAAACCTCTCTTGCTTCAGATGTTGCGGCCTGTGGCAGTTATGCGAAAGGCGAAACACAGGACTACAGGTTAAAAGTAGTGGATCCAGCTAGTGATGTAGCCATCAGTGAGATCATATTACCCACTTCAACAGAATGTGCGAGCCCCGGGCAATACCTTACCGTTGAGATCAGGAACAGGGGTTCTATTGTTCAGAGCAATATCCCGTTAACAGCCACCATAGCTACCGGATCAACGGTAGTGGCCAATCTTGCATTTACGTATACGGGAACGATCGCGCCTTTATCTGCGATCAATTATACGTTCCAGACTCCATTCGTTACAAATGCTTCAACCACCTACACGATAACGGCTACTGCCAGTGTGAGCGGCGATCAGAATCCGTCCAACAATGCATTGTTAGGTAACCTGACCACCCCTGTAAAACCGGTCGTAACGGCTGTTGGTGAGATCTGCGGAAACAACGCGATACTCATGGTGACCAATCCCGAACTAGGCGGTAATTACTTCTGGTACACTACCCCGCTTTCAACCCAGCCATTTGCATTAGGCGCAAACACCAGTACAACTACCATAACTTCCAATAAGACTTATTATGTAGCCAAGGAAGTAAGAACAAGCATCGGCCCTGCCAATAAACTGGTATACCCCTCTGGAGGCTATAATATTTTTTACAATAATTACGTGAAGTTCAACACTTCGTTACCATTGTATATTGAAACATCCCGCTTATATATCGGCAACCCGGGAAGGATCGCTTTCATTCTTGGTACGAACCTAAAGATAAATAGCGATGGATCCTTTTCTTTTGACATAGAAGATCAATCAATCATCGATGTATATCCTACCACGCCAAACCCACAACCGGGAGCAGTTACAGGAAACAACGTCGCTGATACCGGTGCGGTATATGCTCTTGACCTGCATGTGCCTACCGCCGGCGACCATCTCATCCTGATTCGTTGTCTTGATAAGACCGGCGTTTACGACAGTGTTGGCGGCGCCACTATTTTCAGGAACAATGGTATCACAGGAGCAACTTACCCGATGACCCTCCCGAATATCATGTCTATTACGGGTAACGCCGCTACAGGACAGGAATCGCAGTTCTATTATTTCTTCTATGATATGAAGATCAAGACTGAAGCTTGCGGAAGTGACAGAAAAGAAGTGATTGCGCCTGATGCACCTGTGCCTGTAGTGCAGCAAAAAGGCGATTCACTCACAAGCTCCATAGCAAACGGCAATCAATGGTATAAAGATAATATACTGATCATAGGCGCTAACCTCAATCACTATAAACCTCCTGTCACGGGCGGCAATTACAAAGTGATCGTAACAGATGGATTGGGTTGTCAGCAAACGTCCAACGTCGTACCATTTGTGATAACAGCCTTGCCAACATTTGATCCGCAGGAGATCAAGCTGGTTGTGTCGCCAAACCCTAACAATGGCATATTCAATCTGTCATTCGAGGTGACCGGTAAAGCCGACCTCACGATAGATATGGTAAGTTCTTCCGGGCAAAGGGTATTCAACAGTACGATAAAAGACTTCTCGGGTAAATATTCAAGAAAACTGGACCTCAGCAATGTAAGTTCGGAAGTATATATTCTGAAGATCCAGCATAACAAAAAGAACTACGTGCAGAAAGTGCTGATTCAACGATAGGATAAAATATACCAAGCCAAATAAAAAGTCATCCACCGATACGTGAGATAACTTTTTATTTGACTTAGTGCATTACTGCTGCCTGATAGTAAACATGTATTTTACGGATGTACTCTTTAGGTATAAACAACTCCACAATCTTTTATTTGCAACAAACAGACGTCGATTCCTAAAAAAATAAGCGGCTTTACATCCGCTTATTTTCAACTATGCCGATCTGATTAAAAGTCATTTACATTAGTTATGCCATTCGGGGCCGTAGTTAACATAGTATTCATATCCAGATGCAAATCCTCCAGGAGGCAATGGAGTGTTTAGAACTGCTGCTGCTGCATCAACGAGTCCATAACCAACTTCCGAATACCATAGGCCGTTGTTCCGACCGGGTTGAGTAGTATATTGGCTGCCAATGGCATACCCTACTTTTTGTGCTGTTGATTCAATAATATTCCGTACCTCGGCGCCTGTTAAAGTCGGGTTTTTCGATAATATCAGTGCAGCAACGCCTGCTACATGCGGGGCAGCCACAGATGTTCCCCAGGAAGTTAGCCAATAGTCGGCTTGCGAATAGCCTGGCGAACCTGTCCTGTCTGTTGTTGGCACTCCCGTTCCAGGAGCCACAACATCAAGTTCGCTACCATAACAACTTATCCAGTTAGAATTAGAATTAATAAAGATATCGGTATTGTTACAGTCGCCTAATACTTTTCTTCGTCCACACTGGTTAATTGCGCCTACTACTAGAATATCCGGAGTAAGGTTTGCAGGGTAGTCTATATAGCTGAACGTAGGGGTAGAGGTATTTCCCGCAGCACAAACAACAATACATCCTTTGCCACCCCTGCCCTGTGTTAAAGCATAATTGATAGCATCAGTAAGAGCGGGGTTTGGTACCGCTGCCCAGGAAAGATTTAGTACCTCGGCACCATGTTGCACAGCCCAGGTTATTCCTATGGCAATTTCGCCTATTACTTGTTGATAGTCCCTGGTGGCAGAAAATGAGGAACTGATCGCCATCACCCTGCAGTTAGGAGCAACCCCGGTAATGCCCTTACCATTATTTTCACGTGCACCTACAACCCCGGCAACCCATGTACCGTGATTTCCCCGAACGAAGCTGGGTGATTGCTTGTTGTCACAATCATAACCCCAATATTGGGTATACCAGCTCGAAAAAAGATCTTCGTGAGATAACTCTACCCCATCATCAACCACTGCAACATCAATAGTATAACCGAAATTCCGTGTGAGGTCCAATGCTTCGAAGGCCTTTATATCATTACCCGCATTGCCACCACCTGCAGATTGTCCAGTATTATGCAGGCCCCATTGATTGGGAAAGTATGGATCGGTTGGGAGGCTCGACATTGGTTCTACCAGGTAAAGGTCTGGTGCAGCGTAAGTAAACAATCCCGTTTGATAAAATTCGTTAGCCAGGTCAAGGGCATTTTGTGATGCATTCGTAATTCCTAACCCATACCAGAGTGGCATCCCTTCAAACTCATTAAGGACTATCGCTCCGTAAGTGTTCGCTACATCATAAAGCGTCTGAACATCGTACTCTGATGCCAACTTTACATAAAAAGTATTTGAAAGAGCTATAAGCGGCGGGTGTGCATGCGGTTCCTGTTGCTCTTGTGGAAACTCGTAATAAGGTGTAACATATTCTGTATCCGGGTCTTCAGCCACTCTACTTAAAATAAGGCCGTATTCTTCCTGTGATACTTCTTTTGTAAGTTTTAATTTTCCGGTATAAAACCCTCTTGTTTGTGTAGCATTCCCATTCATCCTTATATCCGCTGTTTCAGTTTTTTTATCCGGGATTATAACACCCAGGCTTTTGTAAGTGTTTGAAAATGGTTTTTTTGATGCAATGTGTACATACTCGGTATTTACTATCAGAGACTTTTTTTGGTTCTGATAATAATAGAAGTATTTCGAATTGGCCGCAGTTTTTTCATTCGAAGAAGCATTTTCTTCTTTTTGGGCAATTTTCCTACAGGAAGAAAAGGTCGTACTTAAGAGTAAGACAATAGCGGTAAACCGCAAATAGTTTTTGAACATTTTCATACAATTGTTTTTTTTGAGTGATTAAAATATATAGCACAAAGAGGTATGACTGCCTTTAGCAGAAATATATATTACTCAATAAATTTTAGCTGGGGGGTCGGGTACTATTCAATCAATAATAACTGAAGAGGGGGGTAGAATTCGTTCTAAATATAAAAAGAAATAACATAAAACAAAAAATATTTTTCTGTATCGTTGCGCGATCTCTATTGTAGACTATGACCAGGAACGAAATGCATAAATACCATTTAACCAATTTTTTATTTCAACAGCCTTGTAATCAATACCATCAATGAAATGGATTGTTTTCCTGGGTTGGCATAAGATTATTTTTGATAGCTGATTTCTAATTTATTGATAACCATTATTCAATATACCGTCATCTATCAATTGTCTTATCCGTCCCTATATCTTTCCTTGTTAATTTGGTTCAATAGGTTTTGCAATAAAAAATACCGTCAAATGCCTATATTTAAAAAAAATACCAATGCTTGAACCATGGCGCACCGGCAAGGTGATCAAAATTGAGAATGCAATTACGAGCGGCTTAACAAAGCGTTTCTGGATAGAAGTTCCCGAGGTTACCTCGTTTGATTTTAAAGCTGGCCAATTTGTAACACTTGACCTTCCCATTCATGAGCAGAAAAACAAAAGATGGAGAAGTTATTCCATTGCTTCTGCCCCGGATGGCACCAATGTATTTGAACTGGTGATCGTTTACCTGGAAGGAGGATTGGGCACTACCTATCTTTTTAACGATGTATCGGTTGGCAGCGAATTAACACTCCGCGGCCCGCAGGGAAAATTCACTTTACCGGAACCTATTGCAGAAGATCTTTACCTTATCTGTACCGGTACCGGCATCGCACCTTTCCGTTCAATGGTGCACTACCTGCATAAACATAAATTACCACATCAATCCCTGCACCTTATTTTC
>JAQBNJ010000499.1 GCA_028288645.1 Sediminibacterium sp. | reverse complement strand
GTATTGGTAACGCGGTTGGTTGCATTATTTACGATCACACCATCAATGATATATAAAGGTTCGGAAGAAGATGAGATAGAACTGATACCACGCAACCTTACAGAAAGTCCACCCGCCGGATCCCCTGAATTTTGAGAGATCTGTGCGCCTGCTGTTTTACCCTGTAATGCCGCCAGTACGTTGCCCGTAGCGCCTTTGTTTAATTCATCGGCTGATACAGTAGCGATATAATTACCCAGTTGCCTGCGCGTAGTTCCCTGTGAAGTTCCTGTTACCACTACTTCATCCAGTTTGGATACTTTATCACTGAGCTGCACATCTACAGTATACGTTTTTGCACTACCTACTGTCAATGGCACTTCCTGTTGCTGAAAACCAACACCGGCAAACACCAATGTATATTTCCCGGCAGTTAATGGCGACAGGAAACTGTAGTTGCCATTGTTGTCTACGAGGCCACCGGATTTGGTTCCCTTTACGGTTACAGCAACGGATTCAACAGAAGCACCGGTAGGACTGGTTACTTTTCCTGAAATGCGTACCTGCCCAAACGTATAGGAGGTGAGCAGGGTGATAGCCAGCAGCAAACAGAGTTTTTTCCATTTGCCGGTGGCTTTGATAAACGTTGTGTTCATAGAGCAGTTTTTATAGGTGATAAATCAAAGAATGGTTAGGCCGTTCAACCTGAATGGATCCAGGATGCTATCCGCCGGGTCCAGTTCGGTTATTAGTATGTCGATCTCATCAAGCCCGCATACGCGAATGCGGTGATGCGAATTCATCTTTTCTGATATAGACATCACAACGGTTTGCGATGACGCTTCGATCATCGCATTTTTTACCTGCACCACATCCCAGTCACTATCTGTGATGCCATGTTCGAGGTCAATGGCGTTTACGCCAAGAAAACATAGATCCGCTTTAATGTGTTTGATCTTGCTGATCGCTTCTCCACCCACGGCTATCTGTGATTTTTTGGCTATCTTATCACCAATAAAGATTACTTCGATGTTGGGGTGCTGTGCATATTCATAGGCGGCAGGGATACTGCCGGTAAAGAAAGTAGCTTTCAGGTTCTCGGGTAAAAGCCGCGCCATCTCTATAACGGTAGTTCCGCCTCCGGTTAAGACGAACATGCCATCTTTTATCAGGGAAACTGCTTTTTCTGCAATGACCTGTTTACTGTCTACATTATAGACATCAGAACGCAGGTAAAAGCTGTTGAAAGATTTAGATAATGCACCCCCATGTACTTTGATAACTTTGCCGCTTTCTGCCAGTTCGTTCAGGTCGCGCCGGATGGTGTCTTCTGAAACATTGATAGAACTGCTCAGGTCGGCCGATAATACACTATTATGCAGGCTTACCTGGTGTAAAATATATGCCTGGCGTTCTTTTTTGAGCATGCTGAGCAATTAGTTAGAGTACTAATCTCTGCAATATTTTTTTAGAAAACAAATAAAAAGCTGCAAATTGTTGCATAATAAATGTAGAAATCCATCAGAAACCTGCAAGTATGAATAAGAATATCAAGCTGTTACATGCAATTGCTGCAAAGGATTCCAGGCTGATCATCGGGCTAATGAGCGGCACGTCATTAGATGGATTGGATATTGCCTTATGTCGTTTTACCGGCAGTGGCCCCGAAACCAGGATAGCATTGGTTGAATTTGCAACGATAGGGTACGATGATCATTTCAAGAACGAGATCCGTGCAGTTTTCTCGAAACGCATTGTTGATCTTGAGAAAGTATGTTTATTAAATGCCTGGGTAGCGCAACAACATGCCGGAATGATCCTGCAATGCCTGGAAAAATGGAAGATAGAACCGAAGACAGTCGATCTCATAGCGAGCCATGGGCAGACCATTTATCATGCACCCAAACTGCTGCACCAACAGGACCAGTTTGGCAATGCCACTCTGCAGATCGGAGACGGTGATCATCTCGCAGTTTCCACCGGAATTATTACGATCAGCGATTTCAGGCAGAAGCATATTGCCGCAGGAGGAGAAGGTGCGCCATTGGCTGTATATGGCGATTATTTTATTTTCAGTAAGAAAGGAGAGAACCGCATCATGCTGAATATCGGCGGGATCGCAAACTTTACTTATTTACCCGGCAACCTGGATGCCACAGCCATCTTCAGCACAGATACAGGTCCCGGTAATACTTTGATGGATGCCTATGTGCAAAAACATTTTCAACTTGCCTATGATAAAGATGCCGCAGTGGCGAAAGCGGGCACAGTAAATGAAACATTGTTGGAAGAATTACTCAAACATATTTTCTTCGATAAAGGTTTCCCTAAAACAACCGGCCCGGAACTTTTTAACCTTGCCTACCTGGAAGAGGCGATCGTTCGCGCGGACATCGGATCCATTTCGCAACAGGATACAATGGCAACCCTCAACCGTTTCAGCGCCGTTACCATTGTTGATGCATTGAACAGGACACTGGAGAAAGACAAAGACTTCGTGATATACACCAGCGGCGGCGGCATGCACAATCCATTGCTGATGGAACATATCAGGACCATGTTGCCAACTTATACTTTTCATACTACCGATGCACTCGATATCAATCCAGATGCGAAAGAAGCATTGCTGTTTGCAATCCTTGCAAATGAATGCGTAGCAGGCGGCAATACGCCTATCGGAAATGGCACAAGTGATATTCCTTCGGTGAGTATGGGGAAGGTGAGCTTTCCGGGATAGTTCAAATTTTGAAATTGGGAAATTGGGAGATTGGGAAATTTAGGTTTCCAATTCCAAAATCTCCCAATTCCAAAATTCCAAAATCTGTCCTTGTTCGTCCAATTCGTGTATTGAAATAAAAAAAGCCCTGCGCAAGAACGCAGGACTTCATCTTATATATAGAGAATGGATATTATTTTTCTGTTTCAGAAAATACACTCACTCTTCCGTTTTTCATGATCTCCAATACTACGGTTGAATCTTCAGTGCTGAATGAAGTGTAGTATTTGGTTTCATTTTTATCGCTTGAAAATTCAATACACTCCAATACCTGGTATTCGGGAAAAGTGTATTTACTTGTAATGGTTTCAAGTGCGCCTTTTGGCAATTTATCAAAAGATACTTTTTTAGAGGTACCAAGCAAATCGCCATCTTCATCGTAGAATGCGCTGATGGTTTCATTGTTCAATTGAAAAGTTACTTTTTGAAATCTGCCGCTTGAATTCCATGATACATTTTTTGCTGTACTGAAAGTGTTGGTAAAATGGGTAACTGCTTTAGCAGTTGACGGGCCGGCAAAAGCCGTTGTTCCGGTTGCGATGGCTATTAATGCCAGGATGAATAATTTTTTCATTGTGTTTTGATTAAGTGTGTTTTTAATATTGTGTGTTTGTTTTTTTAATTTGATAAGTCAAAAGTAAAACGAACAATAAGTAGACGCTGTAGATTGTGATTAGTTACATCCTTACTATTACCAATGGTATGAACGGTGTTAACATACATGTTAACAAAAACTAAAAATCTTCTGCAATGTAGTGGTGTCAAGTGTTTCAAAGGATTTCTTAAAGAAATCATAACGCCCGTTTTGCAGGGATGAACAATATGTTCGCTGTGTACGGTTTTGGATGAGTGGTTGCTGTGTCGGCGAAATTCTTTTATAAAATGCATCTCATGATCGCTTTCCTGTAGAATATATTCCCCCGCAGCATTCAATAGTTACGGGTTTCTCTTCCATATAGCTTACGCGTATTTCTTTTTTGTTGATGGCATAGCTTTTAGTATATAAGTGTTACTGGAAAAAATATCCATTTAATACTAAAAGAAGATCTATGCAACAGCTATTTAAGTGTATGTCATTGTTCGCAGCCGTTTCATTCTGCGCAATCACATCTTTCGCGCAGGAGTCAACAACAACGTATCCTGCGTCAAGTCCAAAATTATTTAACGGAACAGGAGGTTTCAGAACCTGGTCATTTGGTATACATGCCGGTGGACTCGGCCCCGCACTTGCCATTGGTGGCCGCAATGATTTTAATAAATGGAAACCCACATTAGGATATGGAGCCTATCTTAAAGACCAGATCACACATAATTTTGGCTTGCAGCTTGAGTTTTTAAAAGGAACTGTTTCGGCAGATAATACGGCTCCGTCAAGCGCCACCAATCCCTATGCTTCTTTTACTACTGACCTGAATTGGTCGGCTGCTTTAACTGGCGTACTAACATTGGGTAATATTAACTGGACACAAATGCATACCGCTGTACAACCTTATCTCAGCCTTGGCGCCGGGTTGATTAATTATAGCCCGCACCTGGTTACCGCATCAGGTACCAATATTGATTATAAGCCGGGAGGAAATATCACAGAAAGATTTATCCCGGTTGGACTTGGTTTGAAATTCAACGTATCGAAAGATATCAACCTGGACTTCGGTTATTCAATGAATTTTATTGATGGCGATAATTTTGATGGATATTATAAAGGACCTTCCTATAATGGCGATAAATTCTCTTATGGTCATGCAGGCCTTGAATTCGCTTTAGGGAAGAGATCAAAGCCACAATTGGCCACACATAATGCACCTGCAGCTTTGGCACAGGATCTTTGGGAAAAGAATGCAGCATTGGCCAGTTCATTGGCTGCTGAAGAAGCCAGGCTCAATCAACTTAACCGCGATCTTGCCAACCTGAATGGTTTGAAAGATGAATTGGCTAAAATGAAAATAGATTCTGATGGTGATGGGGTGGCTGATTATTTTGACAAATGCCCGAACACGCCTGCCGGTACCAAAGTAGACGGTTCAGGTTGCGCATTGCCAACACCACCGCCGCCTGTCAGGGATACTACAACCATTGTGAAAACAGAAAAATATATTATTACAGAAGAAGACAGGCGTATTGTTGATGAAGCGATCAGGAATCTCGAATTTGATTTCGGTAAATCAACTATTCGTACAAGATCATTACCTTATCTAACAAGGGTAGCAGACATGATGGTGAAAAAAGGATTCAGCCTGAAACTCGCAGGACATACCGATGATGTTGGATCTGATGCAGCTAACATGAAATTGTCTAAGAACCGTGCTGAATCTGTGAAATCATACCTCGTATCACAAGGCGTGAATTCAGGAAAGATAGAAGCAACCGGCTATGGCGAATCACAACCGATAGCCACCAATAAAACCGATGCGGGCCGCCAGAAGAACAGGCGCGTTGAGTTTACTTTGTTCTAAAGATCAAAATCATAGATAAATAAATAAGAGCGGCTGTTTCGAAAGAGACAGCCGTTTTGTATTGAATAAGGGGCTAATTAATATTTTGAGATGCCGGGCATAAATTGTTGGCTCAGTTGAGATTGGATTATGATTTTGAACAACATCACATAGGCTAGGGTATAGCACATAGATAAATGACAGTTATGCGAACCTGCCTTTGTCGGCAGACAGGTCAAGAGTTGAGTAGAGCCATCGGCTCGGTTCATGTTGTAGCAACGGATTTTAATCCGTTGTTTGTAATTCACCGTAGTCAGGGAGTGCCGTAGGCACGATGCATATATGGACCGAACCTACGGTTCTCCCGGAATTTTCGATTTTTTTGTTCAACGGATTAAAATCCGTCGCTACAATATGTATCGAGGCTGCGTCTCTGCAATCATTTCTATCCACGCCTTTGGCGGGACAAGTTGTGCCTATTGTGGTTCATTTATTCCCTTTTATTAAAACGCCTTTTATTAGTCATAGTTACTTTACAACTGGTACTCCTCATATCCGCCTGCCATTTTCATGCACAATAAAAAAGACCGCCTTTTATAAGACGGTCTTTCATATAAATAACATTCAACTCTTTATTTTTTCTGAACTGTCGGGTAATGATCCAGCGTTTCAAATACATTCCTTGGGTCTTTTTTCAACTCAGTGATAAATCTTCTCAGTGAATCGGCATATTGCTGCTTTTCGAATAACCTGTCATGCGAAAGGATCACGATAGATCTTGCTTCCCGGGTGCCCTCATTATCAAACATATTATTGATCGTTGCGAGTATTTCGTTTACAGATTCTTTCGGCGCCTTGGCTTTTGCCTGTTGGTGCCATTCCAGGTCCCAGCCGATGATCTTATAACCGGCAGCATCTAATTTCTTAACCAAAGCATTGTCTTTTTTCTGACCCTCGATCACTCCGTTCGATGCCCATGTATTATTACCCGGCAGGCGAATGATCTTAACGGGGATCTTCAGATCCCTCTCATTTTTGATGAAATCATTAAAAGCGCTGTCGGTCATAGCGGGGGAATAGAAGGTACCGTATTTATCCCTGAACCCATGCGTAAAACTATGATTGGCCAGCAGGAATTGCGGGTACCCGGCGCGGATCGAATCGATCAGGCGTTTTTTCTGTGGCCCTACCTGGTTAAAGCCTACGGAAAAGAAAGTAACCTTGATATTCTCTTCTTTGAAAATATTCTTACAGTTAACAGTGCCCGGTGGCTGGGGAGAATCATCCCAGGTAAGGTAAATGTATCGTTTGGAGCTGTCGTACTTAATAGGTGTACCCGGTGTTGGTTTTGCCGATGCTGCGTTCGCAGAATCAGCTTTTTTATCTGAGGATGGCCCGTTGTTGCAGCCAGTGGCCGCAGCAAACACCAAAACACTGAGCCCCGTGTTGGCGATCATTTTCAATAGGTTCATGTTAATTGCATTATTTCTTTTCAAAGATAGGAAGGGTAAGAATTTACAATGCTGCTTATTTATCCTCAAATGTG
>JAQBNJ010000480.1 GCA_028288645.1 Sediminibacterium sp. | reverse complement strand
GATGGAACACGAACTGTTTGCCGAAATGGATTGTTTATGTTGAATGATAAAATCATGATCGAATAAAATTGCCTGCTAAAAATATGAATATGAAAAAATCAATCGCTTTACTGATAGTCCTCATGATATGCCGCATGGTCATCGCACAACAAAAACCAGATGCCTGGAAGATCAGC
The DNA here is from genome assembly GCA_028288645.1 of Sediminibacterium sp. GTDB lineage: Bacteria > Bacteroidota > Bacteroidia > Chitinophagales > Chitinophagaceae > Sediminibacterium. The sequence goes on along the minus strand of JAQBNJ010000480.1, from coordinate 2,875 downwards.
GCTGATAAGATCGATCCCTCCAATTACTATGGCATAACCGTTGCCAATGGAATGATCGGGATCGTTTCTTCGCCTGAACCTTTCAAAGTAAAGGATGTTGTGCTGGCAGGAGCCTACGATCTCTATGGCCGCGGAAGGGTAAGCAATTTTCTCCGCAGCTTTAATTTGCTGAACATGCAGCTTGATATTGACGGAAGACGTTTAGGTGCCGGCGATACACGCAATATGAAACAGGAACTTGATATGAAACACGCAAGTTTCACCACTTCATTTGACTACGGCGATAAAGCAACTATTTCCTATACGTATTATTCTCTGCGCCACCTTCCATTTACAGTATTAATGGATGTTACCGTTACTGCAAAAAAAGACATCACGCTCGGAACCGCCAGTGTAATGGAAGCGCCGGATGCGTTGAAGGATGTACAGAATTATTACAACGAAATAGACCGACCGCATGTGGTGATCAGTTTGCTGACCTCATCAGCCAAAAGTCCCACAGGGAAATTGCTGATGTGTGCATCCAATACCTTTTTATTCAGTGAACCGCATGGACAGGAGCCTCGCGTAATACACGAGATGTGGGATAACAATATGCACCTTATGAAATTCAGCAGGAAAATAAAAGCGGGCGAAAGTTATCATTACTCTATTGCGGGAACATCTATCACATCCGCACATCACGATGATCCGTTGAATGAAGCCGAACGCATGACCATCTTTGCCAAACTGGAAGGAAGAGAAAGGCTGATCAGCTTTCATAATAAAGCATGGAATGAATTATGGAAGAGTGATATTACCATAGAAGGCGATGATCAATCGCAACAAGATATTCATAGCATGTTGTATCATTTGTATTCATTTGTAAGAGAAGGAACGGATATGAGTCCATCACCTATGGGATTGAGCGGCCTTGGTTATAACGGCCATGTATTCTGGGATACAGAGTTATGGATGTACCCATCGATCCTTGTGTTACATCCTGAAATGGCAAAAAGCCTGGTGGAATATCGTTACCAGAGATTAGCAGCAGCAAAAAAGAATGCATTCAACCACGGATATAAAGGAGCAATGTTTCCATGGGAGAGTGCGGCAACGGGCGTAGAAGAAACACCGGTATGGGCGTTGAGTGGTCCATTCGAACACCATATCACCGCGTGCGTTGGTATTGCTGCATGGAATTATTATTGTGTAACACAGGATAAAGAATGGCTGAAAGAAAAAGGCTGGCCGGTGATGAAAGAGACCGCAGATTTCTGGGCAAGCAGGGTGGAAAGAAATGGCCCCGGAAAATATGATATTAAAAATGTAGTAGCAGCAGATGAGTGGGCCGAGAATGTAGACAACAACGCATGGACGAATGCATCCGCAAAAGCAGTTTTACAAAATGCAACAGAAGCCGCAAAATTATTGGGGCTGACTGCAGATCCTGACTGGATGAATGTGGCGAATAATATCCCGATCCTGCATTTAGAGAACGGCGTAACAAGTGAACATGCAGCCTATCATGGAGAAGGCATCAAACAGGCGGATGTGAATTTGCTGGCATATCCATTAAAAGAAGTATCCGACCCGAAACAGATCCGCAAGGACCTGGAATATTATGAGACCCGCGTGCCCAATGAAGGAACGCCCGCAATGACACAAGCCATTTTTACATTGTTATATGCAAGGCTGGGAGAGGGAGACAAGGCATATCATTTTTTCAAAGATGCCTATGTTCCAAACCTCAATCCGCCTTTACGGGTGATCGCAGAAACCAAGGGCGGAACCAATCCTTATTTCGCCACCGGTGCGGGAGGTATCATTCAAAGCGTGCTCATGGGTTTTGGCGGATTGGAGATCACACCGAAAGGCATTATCCAGGTGAAATCGGCCCTGCCAAAACAGTGGAAAAGCCTTACTATCACAGGCGTTGGTGTGGAAAAGAAAATATTTTCTGTTAAATAATAATGTGTTATTTTCACACTACTTGAAACGCGTTGCCGCCATACTGCTATTGGGTATACTCCTGTTTAACTTTGGAGGCTATCGTTTATTTACGAACTACCTCGAGAACCGCGCAGACAGTAAGCTGGAAGCGAGCCTGGATAAGAATGAATACAATGAATCCGACCTTATCAGCATTAAAGTAGCGGCCAATCTTCCTTATTTAGCCAATTCAGAAACCTACGAGCGTATTGATGGAGAGATCACCATCAAAGGCATTACATACAATTATGTAAAACGCCGTTTGTATAATGACTCACTGGAACTGCTTTGTATTCCGAACATGGATAAAACAGGCGTAAAACGTGCAGGCAATGATTTCTATCGCCTGGCGAATGATATCGCAAACAACAATCCTTCAAAAAAATCGACCGGCAATAATCACACACATCTCACAAAGTTCTCTGTACAGGATTTTACAGATGATCATCATTCTTTTGCCTGGCAGTTTAGGGATCATGACCCGTCTGCAACCTGGAACAAGATGATCTTTGCTGACGTGAAAGCTGATTTCCTCGACCGGTTAGACCGCCCGCCACAAGCATAGGGATGGTTCATTAAGCAACTTTTTATTTTCTCTCTTAATTTTCAGCAATATGAAAAGACTCTTTTTGGGTCTTTGTGTAGTTATATGTTTAGCTGCTTGTAAAAAAAACAACGAGTACAAAACATACCTGCATAATCCGGAATTATTTAGCCAGACCGTACATGAATTGAACACCGTGGTAATGGGAAATAATTTCCCGCCCATGGTAGCAGCGCGTAATTATGTATATGGAGCCGTTGCAGCGTATGAAGTGATCGCTTCGGGTGATCCTGAACATTATACTTCGTTAACGGGACAGTTGAATGGGTTTAAAAAAGTATCTCTTCCGCCGGCCAATAA
>JAQBNJ010000477.1 GCA_028288645.1 Sediminibacterium sp. | reverse complement strand
CTGATTTATTAATGGCCAATGCATCGCTGCGGAACAGAACACTGAAACCGCTCTGCCGTTTTACGCCGCCATGACAGGTGATGCATTTTTTATTGAAGATGGGTTTGATCTCGGTATTGTAGTCTACCCTATGTCCTGAAGTGATGAACGAGAACGCGGTTACCCCTATTACAAGGACCAGTATGATCCATATAGTTTTCGGAAGTAGGGGCAAGCGCATAACAAAGGTTTATCGTTCTAAGTTAACGCGAATTACATGAGTTAACACGAATTTTAAACGAATTGCACGAATTTTATTCCGGCCCAATTCGCTTGAAATTCGTGTAATTCGTGTCCTTAATTCGTGTTTCTAATAAACTTTCTTGCCGCCCAGGTAGGTCGACTTCACTTTCGTATTCAGAATATCAGTCTCAGCAACTTTCATCAGGTCCTTATCCAATAAAATAAAATCTGCTTTTTTACCTGCTTCCAGGCTGCCGACTTCATTTTCAAGAAAACCTGCTTTTGCCGCCCAAATGGTCATCCCCCGAATGGTTTCCTCCCGAGTCAATACATTTTCCATTTGAAACCCACCGGCAGGAAATCCTTTCGCATCTTTGCGGACAACGGCGGCTAAAAATGTTTTGAATGGGGAGATATCTTCTACAGGAAAATCCGTTCCTAAAGGTATCCATCCATTCTGCTGCAATAATTGTTTGAATGCATAACCGCCTTTCAATCTTTCTTTACCTAATCTTTCTTCGGCCCAATACATATCGCTGGTTGCATGCGTTGGTTGTACGGAAGGAATGATACTTGCTGATCCAAATAAATTAAAATCATTCTGGTTTACGATCTGCGCATGTTCAATGCGCCAGCGTTTATCATTTTTTCCTTTGAGGTATTTGTTATAGACGTTCAATATTTCACGATTGGCACTGTCGCCGATAGCATGTGTGCACATTTGAAAATCGGTATTAGCCAACACTTTTGCAAGAGAATCATAATGTGATTTATTTCTTAAAAGAAATCCCTGCCAGCCTGGTTTATCATTATAAGGTTGCAGCAAACAGGCGCCGCGGCTGCCTAATGCGCCATCCGCATATACTTTAAATCCGCGCACCGATAATTTATCTGTTTTTAATGGGCCGGATTTTAAATATTTATTGAGGTTCTCATCATTATCACTCAACATCACAAACAAACGCATATCAAGTTTACCTGCTTTTTGCAATGCATTGATCGCATCAACATCCTGGTAACTCACACCGCAATCGGTGATGGTTGTTAAACCCTGTTCAAAACAGTTTTTCTGCGCGGCCTGTAACCATTGTATATAAACTTCTTTGGTAGGATCAGGGATCTGGTTGTACACTTTATCATCTCCATTGTCGATCAACACACCGGTTAGTTTTCCATCTTTTACTTCGATAGATCCGCCAACTATCGTTTGTCCCGCTTTGATCCCGGCCAGATCCATTGCTTTTTGATTGGCAATGGATGCATGTCCATCTACTCTTTTCAACACCACCGGTTTATCAGGGAATAGTTTATTCAGCGCTTCATTGGTAGGATATGTTTTGCCGGGCCATTTATTCTGGTCCCATCCGCGGCCCTGTATCCATGGAAGATCGGGATGTTTATCCGCAAATTCTTTTACACGCGCCACCGCTTCTTCAAATGAAGTGGTTCCGAACAGATCAACCTGGAACAAAGAACTTCCGTAACCAACAAAATGCGCATGTGCATCGATCAGGCCGGGGTAAACAGCGGCTCCGCCTGCGTCAATATTTTCGGTAGCCGTATATTTTTTTTGTATCTCATCATTCTTACCAACCGCAACAATTTTTCCATCTTTTATCGCCATCGCTTCTGCAATGGTGAAGGAAGAATCAACTGTATAGATCACTGCGTGATGGACGATGAGGTCTACTTTATCATTTGTGCAGGAAGTGAGTGCGAAGAGTACGGCAAGAGCAAGAATTTTTCTCATAGTAATAGTTTGTATTACTAAAGTTAGGGGAAATGAATATTGAATAACGAATCCCGCATGTGCGGGAAATGTAGAAGTGGGGCCGCCGTTGTTGGTCATCACTGACGAAAGGTGTTCGGAAGATTTTTACAAGCCCCAGCGGGGGCGCCCTGTTTGTAGAAAAGGTATGTAGAAGGTAATTAGCTCCGTAAGAGCGACCTGTAAAAATTATGAAGCTGGTAATTGTAAGTTGATTATTTGCATAAATCGTTCGTATTTACAGGTCGCTCCTACGGAGCTTTTATTTTATTGCACGCTATATTTCTACAAACAGGTCACCCTTTCAGGGTTATTCGTTGTCTTCGAACACCTTTGATCGCCTGTTCAACAATATTCGTGATCCTGCATTGTTGATCAGGCCATCATCAACAACTGCATTTCTACATTTCCCGCACATGCGGTATTCAATGTTCAATATTTAAATAGGCTATTTCAACAGCTCACACGGCTTTAATCCAGTATGCTTTTTAAACGCCGCAGAAAAATGCGAGATAGAAGAATAACCTAACAAAGCAGATACATCGGTAACACTTAATCCTTTTTCATACAAAAGATATTTGGCGTGTTCCATTCTTTGTTGCTGGTAGAAATCGAATATGGTTGTACCAAAAACTTCTTTGAAACCTTTCTTGAGGTAACATTCGTTCATGGCCACTTTGCGGCTGAGCTCCTTGATAGTGATGGGATCGCCGATATGTTGCAATAAAATATCACGCGCCTGGTAGATCCTGTCGCGGCCGCTTTCATCAGCCAGGAATTTACAGGCGAAGCCTTCTTCTTTATCATCAACCAAACATTCAAGGCTGTACAATAACAGCTCATGCACTTTGGCATTCATGAAAATATTTTCGAGCGCACCGGAATAACTATGGTTGAGTAAACCATCCAGCACATTTCTTTTTTTGGAACACAAAGGGAATACTTTGGTAAACGCATGCGGATGTTTAAATGCCAGCACTTCATCCTTACGGTTACTCAGTTTTACATTATGTACAAACTGGTTCAGGAAAGTAGACGTAAAATGGAAAGTGAACACATCCACCGTTTGAT
>JAQBNJ010000469.1 GCA_028288645.1 Sediminibacterium sp. | reverse complement strand
TTGATTTTCATACAGGCAAAGTGCGGCAAGCGCCTAAATGGATGCAATCCGCAGGCCTGGAATGGTTTTTTAGGTTGATCGTTGAACCGCGGCGTCTTTACAGGCGGTATCTTGAGATTGTGCCTATGTTCATATACTTGAATATCAAAGAATTTCTGCATTTTTGCATCAATAAAAGAAGTCATACATGAAGAAAGTACTTGTTTGTGGCGCAGGTGGATTTATAGGGGGGCATCTGGTAAAAAAACTTAAGAAAGAAGGTTGTTGGGTGCGGGGTGTGGATATCAAAATGAATGAATTTAGTCAGTCAGATGCTAATGAGTTTATAATTGGCGACCTCACTGAGCAGGAACTTGTTCGCGAGGTGTTGGATATGCCTTTTGATGAAGTGTATCAATTGGCAGCAGATATGGGCGGTGCCGGATACATTTTTACTGGCGAGAATGATGCCAATGTAATGCACAATTCTGCAACGATCAATCTTAATGTGCTCAACCAGGCAAACAAGGCAGAAGTTAAAAAGATATTTTATTCTTCTTCAGCTTGCATCTATCCTTCTTATAACCAGCAGGATCCGGATAATCCCAAATGTTCTGAAGATTCAGCCTATCCGGCACAACCTGATAGCGATTATGGCTGGGAAAAACTTTTCAGTGAGCGCCTTTATCTTGCCTATAGCAGGAATTATCATATGAATGTTAAAATAGCCCGTTTCCATAATGTTTTCGGACCGGAGGGCACCTGGACAGGTGGAAAAGAAAAAGCACCAGCTGCCGTTTGCCGGAAAGTTGTGGAAGCCCCGGATAATGGGTCTATTGAAATATGGGGTGATGGAAAACAAACCCGCTCATTTTTATACATAGATGAATGCCTGGAAGGTGTTCAACGGCTGATGGAATCTGACTTTAATGGCCCGGTGAACATTGGTTCTGAAGAAATGGTGTCACTTAACCAATTGGCTGAGATGGTAATGAAAATTGCTAATAAACCTTTGTCAATAAAGAATATTCCTGTATCCCATATCGGGGTGAGGGGACGAAACTCAGATAATAAACTGATCATGGAAAAGCTGGGTTGGGCGCCAAACAAACCATTGTCGGAGGGGCTCGAAAAAACGTATCAATGGATCAGCGAACAGGTGCTTTGTGAGGTTGCCGCTGTTTGATAAGGAGCGATCCTTATCATTTTAGAAGTGCCCGGCTTTTATTTTATACCCAGGTTGATCCGTGATCATCTTTGCCGGAAACCCTGCCTCAACGGCAATCATTCCATTCATGATTTTGCACGACGTTAAGCAAGGAAAGCTATGCTCTTATGCAAATTCCCGCTTTAAAAAGCCCTACGGGTAGTAAGAGTACACCGTATATTTACAATAATTATAAAAAAGTCAAATGCGATCCAGGCTAGTCTTGTTTTTTTGTGCGTTTTCCTGCAGTGTCGGTTTCTCACAGGTGGTTTATGAACGCCATACCAACGAAGTATATAACTTCCTGTCACGCTTTGCACAAAAAGGAGTGATCGTATTTGATGACCTGATACGCCCGGTTAGCAAAGAAAAAATAGCCAGCGCACTCGACAGTGTTGCCGCACATCCCCGGTTACTTTCTGAGCTTGAAAAAAATGAACTCGCATTCTATCTTGAAGAATATACGGAAGGTGCAAGAAAGAGAATATTAAAGGCAGCCAGTGCCGATTTCAGCATAGAGGCTGATCCGGTAGTAACAGCTTCCTACTTATCCGGCTCGGGCAAAGATATAAAGGCCACCAGCATCGGTATTAATTTATGGGGGCGAGCGGGAAAAAAATGGGGCTTCCAGTTCTCTTTCCAGGATGTGAATCTAAACGGAACAGGTCTCGATACTTCATATAAAGGACTGGAGGCTGGATCAACTACAGGTCCGATACTTTTTAATAATTACAACACGAATACACAAAATTTTACTGAGATCCGGGGTCATGTCAGTTACGAATTTAAAAACGGATCGATCAGTGTCGGGCAGGACTACTTGCTTTGGGGATATGGCGAAAACAGGATCGTATTGTCCGACAAGGCGCCAACCTATCCTTATCTCCGGCTTGATTACAGACCCCTACCCTGGCTCAGGTTCAATTATACCCATGCGTGGTTGCAAAGCGGGCTCACAGACTCTTTGAGGTCCTACACGATCCCATCTGGATTTGGAGGTATCAGGCAGGTGGAGATTGCTAAATTTATGGCCTCTCACAGTATTAATTTTACGTTGAAAAAAGGACTGGATCTTACGCTTGGTGAATCCATTATTTACAATGACAGGCTCAATATCGGGTATCTGATACCCGTCATGTTTTTCAAAGCGATAGATAATTATAATGGCGCGGCAGGAATACAAAGAGGTTCCAATGGACAATTCTTTTTCCAGCTTAGCTCCAGAAACCAGCTTCCGAAAACACACCTGTATGGAACTCTTTTTATAGATGAGATCAGGATATCGGAGATCTTCAACAAAGAAAAACAACGTAACCAGGTTGGTTATACAATTGGCGGCTCTGTTGCAGTTATCGCAGGAATATCTTACCTG
>JAQBNJ010000452.1 GCA_028288645.1 Sediminibacterium sp. | reverse complement strand
ATGTTCCTTCCAACTATAGAAAGTTATCCGCAGCAGATATTGCGGAAGCAAATCAAAATACGAATAGTTCTTTACTACCCAAACAGGAAAACGGTACACGCTCCTCCAATGCTTTGCCTTATGAATTGTATAGCCATTGCAACATAAGCAAGGATAAAAGATCTGTTACGATCAGGATGAAATCGGGCAACAACGTTTTTGGCAAAAAAGCATCGGGCTCTCCGTTCCAAATATTTGCACAGGGTAAATACAAACAGGAACTGGTACGCACATGGGATTACGCAGTAGTACCTGGCGATACTTTACAGGATAATTGGGAAATAAATGATTTCGAAAACGGCCAATATCATTTGAGAGTATATGGGCCCAACGGTTTTTCCCGCGCGTTCATGGGAAACCAACAGGATCCCGAATTAGCCATTGCCTGTAGCTATGAACACAGATCCGCAGGCGCGAAAACTTTATCAGGAAATATCGCCATCCAATTAACTAATAACGGCAGTGAGGTACTAACTATTGAGATCGCAGATAATGCTTACGCAACCGGCAAACGAACAATTGTCTTATCTCCTTCCGGTACAGCGAAAGCGAAACAAACCGCTATCGTAAATTTGCAAAAGAGCTTTGGGTGGTATGATCTTTCGGTGAGTGTAAAAGGAAATGAAATATACCAACAGGTATTTGCAGGAAGAGTAGAAACAGGCAGGCCATCAAAAACAGACCCTTTGATGGGAAGGGTTATTTAAATACCGAATCGGGAATGCCTTTGTTAACAATATAATTGGTGTAAGTAATTTCCACTCTGCCTTTTTTATTTTTTAATTTTTCAGCGTCTGTTTTTGGTTTCTCTTCATCAAACTCTAGTGTGAGTCCTTTAGGTAGTTTGTAATCTTTGGTATTAAAACTGAACACCACTTTATCAGGCAATCCGTATTGAGCAAACTTTCCGTAACTCATTTCAACTTCGTATGTGCCATTCTCTTTTGTAGTGGTCACCGCTTTTTTTACAAGGAGGTTTGCTTCATCAATGTACATGGTAGTAAGTACAATATCACTATTCTCATTACCGGGTAATAGTTTAACGATCTTGGTTTTGGTACCGTCAACTACGGCTTCACCTGCTGCGATGGCTACAAAATCGGAGATAGCAAAAATAGAATTCATATTAACCGATACACCGCCTTTTGGTAACAAGGAAATACCGCCATCCTTTTTTAAACGGAACAGGCTTGGTTTTTTAAAGTACACTTTTACTTTACCCACCGGGGCCTTAATAAAAGCAACATAGGTTTTTAACCTGCCTTCTGCTTCATAATCATTTACCTGGTCGAGTTTGGCTTTTACTTTCATCACCAGCGAGATCATGTCTTGCGCACGGGTATGAGTTAATAGTGAAAAGTTAATAGTTAATAGTAGCACGAAGAACTTACGCATTTTTAAAAATTTTGAATTACGGGGATCATTATTAACTATTAACTTTTAATTTTTAACTGCTTAACTCAGCACATCCTTCCTCTTAAACACCCACACCGAGATCCCCACAAATCCTATGATATGCGCTACCAAAACCAATGCCGAATTGATGATCTTCTGCGGGTTTTGTATGGTGCCGGCAATGGCCTCGTTCGCATCATTCACCTTGATATCAAAAAATTCTTTCCAGCCGATCATATGCGTGGTAAACAGAAAAGGTTTGATCTTATTGAACAACGGTATGCTCAGCGTACTTAGAATAGTAAAGAAAATGATCACGCTCATTGTGGCAACGATAGGACCAATGGAGTTCTCTGCAAATAATGAGAATAGAAATCCAAGTGATGCAACAGTTGTCATAGCCAAAGCTGCAAAACCAAATGCCCATACATATCGCCAGAAAATATCATCCTTCTTTAACAAAACAACATACTGCGATTTCATCAGGAAAAGATCATCCGTTCCGAAAATGATCATGTTCAAAAATAAGGCGAGTATCGCCAACCATATCAGCAGCAATAAAGTGTACACCATTGTCGCTATAAACTTTGCCAGTAGCAAGCGCGTTCTGCTGATAGGTTTTGTAAGCATGATGCGGAGCGTTCCCATATTTGCTTCACCTGACACCATATCTGCTGCCACCAAAGCGATCAATAAAGGAACATGCACCAGCAGTATCTGCAAAATGATATAACAAACCTGGTAGCCATTCAGGATCTTACCTTCTACCGTTAAGGAAGAAGTGATATCGCGCATCATAAAATCAACGTACGCATCACCCTCGAGTTTTAGCCCGAATTGTATGATGCCGATCAACCCTGTTATCGCCGCGAAAGCAATATAGGTTCTCGGCCTGCGGAAGATCTTGAATAACTCAATTTGAATAACTGTCCACATGTTGTTTGCCCGAGGTTACTTGTAAAAAATAATCTTCCAGTGAATGACGCGGTTGTAATGATAAAACCTGTATGTCCATAGCTACCAGCTCGCGATTCAGCTCAGCGATCTGCGAGCGGTCGAGTTTAATCAATATGGATGATGAATCTCTCTGTGCTTGTAAATGGTTTCGCCATCCGCTTAATTGTAGCTGCTGCAAAGCATAATCATTGTCGAATGTTTGCAGCTCAACGATCGTTTGTGATGGATCGAACATTTCTGAAGCATTGCCCTCTATGATCTTTTTTCCCTTGTTGATGATCAGCACGCGTGTTGCGATCTGTTCTATCTCGCTTAAGAGGTGCGAAGAAACGATCACCGTTTTATTCAGGTCACGACTCAGATGCAATATCAAATTTCTTATATCTGCTATTCCCTGCGGGTCCAGCCCATTGGTAGGTTCATCCAGTATGATCAGTTTCGGATCGTGCACCAGTGCAATCGCGATGCCTAATCTTTGTTTCATACCCTGCGAAAAATTTTTCACCGGGTCCTTTGCCCGATCTGCCAATCCTACCTTATCCAGCTTCTCCATTAATATTTCCGAAGAAGGTTTCATCCCACTCAATCTTGCAAACAATTTCAGGTTCTCGTATGCGGATAAATATTTATAAACGTCCGGTTTCTCAATAACCGCGCCTACTTCACGCAATATTTCGTTCCTGTTAGAACCAAGTTTTTTGCCGAATATTTCAACGGTTCCTGCTGTAGGTTTTATTAAAGTAAGCAGCATGCGGATAGTAGTACTCTTACCCGCACCATTCTGTCCAAGAAACCCATACACGTCTCCCTCGTTAACAGAAAAAGAAAGATCCTGAACGGCAGTAAGATTTTTAAATTGCTTGGTAAGGTTGGTGACTTTTACGATGACTGGCATGTTGCACAAAGGTAAGAAGGAAAATGATGCTGGGGGCTGGATGCTGGATACTGGATGTTGGATACTGGATGTTCAATGCTGGACTCGGGATATTATTTGATTATCGCTAACTGTCAGTGATCTTAAACTTCAACGATCCAGCATCCAGCATCCAGAATATCCAGCATCTAACTCTGCCCCGCCTGCAAATATTGCTGAAGCGCTTTTACATACGCTTCAAAAGCTTCGATGCCATGTGGCGTAAGTTTGCAGGTGGTTTGAGGGTAATTGTCTTTGAACTGTTTGGTCACTTCAATATAACCTGCTTCTTTTAATTTTTGCACCTGCACACTGAGATTACCTGCTGTGGCATTTGTTTTTTCACGGATATAGGTAAACTCCGCCTCCTTCACTGCAATGAGCAAACTCATTACCGCAAGCCGTAATTGTGAATGCAATATGGGATCCAGTTCTTTAAACATTAACAGCGCTTTCCTTTTAAATACCTGTCGCGTAAAATAAGCCCGGGGATCAACCAGTTGGTGATGCCCGCAATTCCGTTCATCAGCAGATCATATTTTGTGCTGGTAAAGCAGGAGATGATAAAATAGACATAACATAAAATACCACCGATAATCATTGGCTTGAATTTCTGGCCAATGCCGGTTGTTAATGTAGGCATCGCAAATAAAAGGAGCAACAATGAATACCCACTGGGTACAGAAGGCGCGTAATGCCTTGTTTCACCGGTTGTGAGAGTTCTAAGCAGAAGCTCACTGTCATCCTGCTTCATGAAATTATCCGTTACACCGGATATGACATTGAGATAAAAGGTCAGCATAAAAATACTCAGCCCAAACACCAACCATACAGCATCCATATATGCTTCCTGGTAAGAAACTACTTTGCGGTTCTTTCCCTCGCGGATTGAAATATAGATCTGGGGGATAAAGGCAACCAGTACAATCAACCATATATCAAACCCAATGCTGAAATTCCAATGGCGCTGGGCGAAACTTGTTAACCCGGCAATACCAACAGCGGTACCCCATAAAATAGCGCCGGTACCACTTTCATGGTAAGTGTTTTTTACTTTATGGATCATTTCCGTAATGAGCTCCAGGCTTTCCTGCTCCGTAAGTTTTTTATCCTCTTCCATACTTACAATTTTTGTTTTTGATATTTTCTGCGCAATAAGTGGCCGGGTATGATATAACTGATCAGGATAGCAAGACTACCGATCAGCAATTGATTATCGTAACTGAACCGGGCTGATATGGCCGCTAATCCAAAATTGATCAACCCGCCAATGATCAATGGTTTAAAACGAAGTAAACTGCCACTTACAAAAGTACCGATCGCGTACAGCAGTATATAATAAGTAAAAGCAGTTTGCCATGATTGCGCGTTCAATATATTCACAATAATCAATACAAGGAATGAGCAACCGATCGCTATCCACAAATAATCAAGCGATTCATCCAGGAATGATTTTACTGTTCGTGTTTTTTTCTGACGCGCACCATATACCGCAGAAACAACGCCACCTACCGGCATGAGCAACCATACATAAAAATGGTTGGGATAATGAACAATTGTTTTCAGGATGTAGCTGCTCAGGCAACAGATAAAAACAAGCCATCCCCATAACAGGAAATGAAAACTATCGTCTGCAACAGCGCCTTTTGTCTTACTGATCATGGTCTGTATCAAAACAAGGCTTTCCTGCGGTGATAATTCTTTTTCGTCTGTTTCCATTGGTAAGTGGTTAAGTATACAAAAATAGCAGTGGCATTGCTACCACTGCTGTATTAGATGCACATATTACTGACAAGCTTCTAATAATTTATCAGCTTCATCTTTACCCCAGCTCGGATGTAAAGGAGATGCAGGTTTGAATGTTTTGAATAATTCGATCGATTTTTCAGCCAGCTTTTTTGATACTGCTTTTCCACCGCCAAAAGCTTCCGGTGTTCTCAATAATGTTTGTCCCTGTAGCAGGTAAATGCGTGGGTTGGAAGCATCTGCTTTCTTTGCATTTTCAAGTGCATTGTTAGCTTCTGCGCCGTAGGTTTGGTAGCGCGACATTGCATCAACCGTCATTTGCTGTACGGCTACCATTTGGCGGAGGCAATAGAGTTCTGAATTTCTTTCCACCAGTTCTGCTTTTGCGATAAGGTCCTTTGATTTTTCGGCAACTTTATCTTTATCTGCTTTGGGATTCATCCATCCAGTAAGGTGATTGCAATAAGCAGCATAATAATACGGGAGCCATTTGTCTTTTTCTGCATCGCCTACCCTTTCAAAAAAAGCGGATGCGGTGGTCATGTCTTCCGCGGTCTTTGCAGCCTGTAATTGTTCTAACCCCCTGCCCATGGCTGTTTCATACTTTGATTGAGCCGCAACCATTCCGGCTATGAACATACTGATGATAACCAATACCTGTTTCATAAAAATTGTTTTTTGATAATTATTGTTGATTTTTTAATTTTTGATATTCCTGTTCGATAGCGTTTTTTGTATTGACGAGGTAAGCGTTGGCGAAACTAAACGCAAGGCCAATTCCCCATGACAACATTACCCAAATGGGCCATGGAAAATATTCATACCTGAAGAGCCTTTCGCCTGGTGCCAGCCATACACTTCCTGATGAGAACCACACTATCCATAAAAAACAGTTCACGATCACGTAGCTGATCAGTTGCTTTTTAAAAGCTGCTCTCTTTTTGGCTATCGCCCAGAGAATTTCATCGTTCGGTTCCATATTGATTTTTTTTTGAAGGTTATAAACGTTCCTGTTCTCTTTTTAATCTCTCATATTCTTTCTGCGTATTGGTAAACTTATTACCATGAAACGCATGAAAATATTGAAAGGCAATGCCAATACCCCAACCCATCATTGGCCATATGGGCCAGAAATAACTGTAAGGGCCGGAAGTAAAGAACCATACTGCTACTAAAAATGCATTCACTACAAAATAACTGGCAAAGCTCCAGCGGAAACCTACCCGCGCTTTGGCCATCTGCCAGAGTTCATCGTCTTTTTGTTGTTGGTTGTTCATGTTGTAAAATTTATTAGTTGATTGGTTTATTAGTAGCTTTTGAATTGCCAGATTTTCTTGATACTTGATACTTGATTCTTGATTCTTCAACTACAGGTTATTATTAATAGCATCCTGCCTCCTATCCACACCCCAGCTTAAGAACAATCCGAGAAATATAAAACGTGGCGCGGCTGTTGTGATCGCTTCTTTATGGCCATCATGTCCATAATTGTAACCGAATACCTGGTTACTGTTCAACACATTTGTCATAGAGAATACAATCACACCATATGCTTTCCCCATGTTCTGCAGGTAGTTCAGGCTAAAACCGAGTGTATTGTAATCGATTGTTTTTCCCTGGTCAGCTATATTATATTTGGCGCCATTCTTTACGAGTAAGTAATAAGGCCTGCCGGTTGCATATGTGTATGTAAAATTGAAACCGGTGTTCCATTGGGTAACAAATCTTTTCATGACGAGTGATGCAGTATGATCGGCAGCAAAATTTGGCTGCATTTGTGCTGGATAGTTCAGGTAATCACGTTTGGTATCGAGATATGAATAACTGATCCAATAGTCAAGGTTCTTAATACTCTTTTTATCTCTCCAATACAATTCAATACCTTTTGCATAACCGCTTCCGTCATTATTATAGGCAGGATAGGTTTTTACCAGGTCCTGGTATTTTTTATAGAATGCTTCTACGCGGAAAGTTTGCAGCGCAGTATTCTTTATATAGTTAATGATATAGTGTGTTGCTTTTGTATAACCAAAATTGGTTGTTGCATACAAATACGTGTTCTCAGGTTTCTGGTAGAATGTTCCGTAAGCGATACTCATTTGTCCACCCTGTCCTGTCTTATAAGCGAGTGATAAACGCGGAGCGATATTCGCTTTATTGAGCAATGAAGATTGTTCAACCCGTACACCTACTTTTCCTGCAAGATCGTTCGTGATGTAAAGATCTGCTTCACTAAACAAGGCTTTGAAATGATCTTTTAATAAACTGTTGTATGTGTTGTACAGGCCTTTGTTGTAGCTATACATATACTCCCCGCCGAAACGGATCACGCTGATGCCACTCAGTCTTTTATCAAACACTGCTTTGAACTGGCTCAAGTCAGCACGTGTAGTCGCGGTAAAGTTGGTACTGTCTATCCAAACCAATCCTGTTGAAACCTGCGCGTTGTTTTGGTTTTGGATATGATTGGAAATATCATTGTGATCTGTACTGTAACTCAGTCCCAGGTTCATTTTCCAGCCATGGCCCAAATTTTCTCTCCAGCTAAGATTGTTATACCAGTTGGTATTCTTCAGCGCAAATGCATTTTTCAATGTGGCATCATCAATGTTCGGCCTGCGCAAACCCAAATGATTGGTAGCAAAAGTTGTATAGTATTTAATAATGCCACCGCTTTTTGTTTTGATCCGGAAGTTCGCATCAGCCGCGTGGAATTCCGGTACTTTAAAATAATCAGGTGTTTGCTTTACGATGGCGAAGTAAGCCGCGAGATTTGTATAATCGTACCTTACTCCCCATGAAGATTTTTTATCCTTCGCAATTTCCTGCAGCCCACCGCCGACAAATATTGGTGAAAAGGATGCACTTGCTTCAGAGCGATCCGGGATATCTATACTTTCCAATATCAAAGCAGAGGACAAAGCCTGTCCATATAAAGCAGAGTAACCACCTGTACTGAAAACAGTTCCTTTAAACAGGAAAGGAGAAAAACGGCCGCGCTGTGCAAGATCCGGTACGCTGCTGAAGTATGGATTGTTCACCATCGTACCATCAATAAACTGTTTCGTTTCGTAACCTGCACCACCGCGAACAAACAAGCCTTCCTGTTCGCCCACCTGTTGTGCCCCTGGCAATGTTTTTACAACAGCAGAAATATCTGCATTGGCGCCGCCGGTGGTTACTACGTCTAAAGAGCTGAGAACTGTGGCCGCTCTTTTTTTATCGCCGGCTTCAAAACTTCCTGCGGTAACGGTTACTGCTTTGAGCTCATTTACTTCTTCTTTTAAGTTGAACAGCATTTCTACCGTATCAACCCCGATTGCTATCTTTTGCTCTACGGATTTGTACCCGACATTGCTTACAACAATGGTCTGTTCTCCTTTCTCAAAAGTTTTAAAAGAAAAATGACCGGTAGAATCACTCACCCCGCCATCATAAGAACCTTTTACCTGGACACTGGCTCCGGCCATAATATGGTTACGGTTGTCCCTTACTTTGCCGGTTAATCTCACCTGGGCGTTTACCCAACCTGTAGTTAGAACGGTAAGAAGCAGGATCGTTAATTTTTTCATTTATTTTGATTTGACAGGACAAACATAGAATAGTTTATTTTATAAACCAAACTATTTAATAAAATTATTCCATCATTTACTAACTAATTGATAATAAACAAATTAGAAGTTTTAGGTGGCCAGTCCAAATCATTCCTGTTATACTATTATTCAATTTGTTCGGAACATTTTGAGTTTTATCATGATATACGTATCTTTATAATTAAAGCACGTATCATGACAACTAAGTTAACATTAACAGTAGAAAAAGAAATAATTGAAAGGGCTAAATCTTATGCAAAAAACACGGGAAGGAGTTTATCTGAGCTGATTGAAAATTATCTTGAAACAGTTATCCAGGAGAGTGGCACTGAAGAAATATCACCGAAACTCAAAAAAATAGTTGGCGCCGTTAAACTGCCCAAAAACTTTGATGAAGAAAAGGAATTGCGTTCATATTTAGAAGACAAGCATTTATGAAAAAGGTATTTATTGACACTAATATTCTTGTAGACCTGATAGCGGATAGAATACCTTTT
>JAQBNJ010000436.1 GCA_028288645.1 Sediminibacterium sp. | reverse complement strand
TTCAACATTCAAAATTCCTTGCTCAGTGTTCAATATTCTCTACGCCTGCTTGATCATCTGCACATTCAAATGCAACTTCACTTCATCACTCACCACAACGCCGCCTGCTTCTGTTACTGCACCCCAGGTTAAACCAAAATCTTTCCGGTTGATCTTACCATTGATTTCGAAACCTGATTTTACCTGGCCGTAAGGATCGGTTGCTGTGCCGCCATGTTCTACGTTCAATTCAACTGTTTTTGTGTGATCACGGATCGTGAGGTCGCCGGTTAAAGTGTATTCGTCACCACTCTTTTTTGTGAAGCTCTTTGATGTGAAACTGAGTTTCGGAAATTTTTCCGCAGCGAAAAAATCATCACTCTTTAAGTGGCCATCACGCTGTTCATTGTTGGTAGAGATACTGCTCACATCTGCTTCAAAAGAAATTTTAGCATCGCTGAAATCAGCGGCTTCACTTTCCATGGTAGCATCAAATTTTGTAAAGCTACCTGTTACATTGGTGATCATTAAGTGTTTTACTTTAAAAGTAATTTCACTGTGTGCTGCATCGATTTTGTAAGTTGACATTTTGGGTTCTTTTTAGGTTTATATTAAGGTTGTTTGTTTTGAGTAAGGTGTTAGCTGTTAGCGGACCCGAATTTCAAGGCTAACAGCTAATGCCTAAAAGCTAATCGCTATTCTTCAATCAATACTCCCATCTTCCCCACCTGGTAATCACGAAAAGCCTCCATTAATTCTGTCTGGCTGTTCATTACAAACGGGCCGTGCGAGGCAACGGGTTCATTCAATGGTTCACCGGTTCCGATAAAGAGTTGGGTATCTTCCAAAGCTTCGAGTTCAAATCCTTCGCCGTCATTATTGAATACGGCTACGTATTTATCATCCACTTCTCCGTCGCCGGTTACAGTTACTTTTCCATCCATGATATAGATAAAAGCATTGTGTGTTGATGAAAATTCGAAAAAGAATTTCGCGCCTTTCTTCATCGTTGCTGTGAAAGTATTTACGGGTGATAATGTTTTGATCGGCCCTTTCACACCATTCAGTTCTCCTGCGATCACATTTACCGAGGTAAGTTGGTCCGCAGAATTAACAACCGGTGTTTCTTCCGCAGTCAACGGTTGATAGTTGGGTGCATCCATTTTATGTTTGGCAGGTGTGTTCACCCATAACTGGATCAACTCCTGTCTTCCACCGATCTCATGAATATCTTCAGGCGGACGTTCACTGTGTATCACACCCATTCCTGCATTCATCCATTGTGTGCCGCCTGCATAAACAATATTATTGTTACCGCGACTGTCACGGTGATGAACGCCTCCTTTGAAAATAAAACTCACAGGAGAAAATCCACGGTGCGGGTGCGGGCCAACGCCTGCATGTTTGGTATCAATATGCGTCGGTACTTTTATATCTGCATGATGCAGTAGTAAAAACGGGTCTACCTGTTCAGCTTTATGAGATGGGAACGGTTGCCTGATGGGCATGCCGCCCATATCCATTGGCTGCGCATATAAAATGCTTTTGATGGTTCTGTTCGTTTTCATAATTACACTCCTTTTATTTGCATGGGTACTTCTACTAATAATATTTCTGCATCACTGTCTGCTTTGATGTTGATCGAACCTGTTTCCGAGACACCGAAACCATCGCGTGCTTCAAGTGCTTGATCATTGATGGTTACATTTCCGTTCAGGATAAATGCATACACGCCATTGCCTTCCTTATGCAGTTGATAGGTTGCCCTAAAATCTTTTGAAAAATTGCCGAGAGAAAACCATGCATCCTGGTTGATCCACACTGCATTTTGATCATCAGGCGCAACAACGGTTAATATTTTATTTAACCTGTCTTCGGGTTTGAATGTTTTCTGTTCATAACGGGGTTCGATATCTCTTTCTTTTGGAAAGACCCAGAGTTGTAAAAATTTTACATCTCTATCGTTATTCGCATTTGTTTCACTATGTGCGATACCACTTCCTGCGCTCATGATCTGTACATCGTTCTGGCGGATGATCTCATCTCTTCCCGTGCTGTCTTTGTGGTGCAGGTCGCCCAACAATGGTATCGATACGATCTCCATATTTTCATGCGGGTGTTTGCCAAAGCCCATTCCTTTCGCTACTGTATCATCATTCAACACACGCAGTGCGCCAAAATGGTGACGTTCAGGATTGTGGTATTCTGCAAAACTGAAACTATGGTAACTGTTGAGCCAGCCGTGATTAGCACGACCTCTTGTGTTTGCTTTATGTAATATCGTTTTCATGTTTTTATTTTTACGTGTATATACATCTATTTATTTAAAAAAATAGCTACCGATATACCGTCCCTATGGGACTATGTTTTTTTCGGTTGTTCGAACTTTTTCCAGCAGCTGGTTTAAGTGTCCGGCATCTTTTTCGGTGATGGCTAACATCTCGTCTGTTATGTTGTTCACCATGACCGTTGATGCATCTAAAATACTTATGCCACCCTGGGTTAACGTGATCACGGTTTCCCTTTTATCAATGGCTGATGTGGAACGCTTTACCAGTTTTTTCAGTTCCAGCCTGTCAATGATCCGTGGCACGTTTGAGCTTTTTTCGATCATGCGGCAGGCGATATCCCGTACACACATCTGTTCAGGGTATTTGCCCTTCAGGATCCGGAGCACGTTGTACTGCTCATGCGTTAACCCGAACTCTTTCAACTCCTTGCTTATCACCGTTTTCAGCCACCAGGCCGTATACAATATATTTAACCCTGCCTTCTGCACTTCGCTTTTGAATTTGGTACTTTGTATGGCCTGTTCTAATTTCACAACACAAATGTATGTATATACATTGAATTTTCCAAATTTATTTTCCCCAGGCCGATGGTGTGTCCCCACACCACCCTGCGCTATCATTGCGGACGAACGGATTAATGCTGCGGCGACACTCCTGAGGACGAAAAAAAATCCCGCACTTTCGCACAGGATCTATAGAAGGTTGATTTTATAATTTGTGTTTGAGAAATCTCCGCTCTTCGTGAATGTGATTGTGGGGACACAATCACGGCGACCGCTTAATTATTTCTTGCCTGCGCCGAACCTGCCGCAGCAGTTCTCCACTCATCCAGGCTACTACAGGAAGCAAATTGTTTATCGATGGAAATGAAATAGGTGGGAATATGATCCTTAAACCATTTTTCGAGGGCGCCGTTTTTCTTTCCTTCGAGGGCACGTTTGGCAACGCGGTCATAGTCTTCTTTCAGGTTCTCGCGGTGTGGTTCGGTGCGGTTTCTCAGGTAAAGGATACGTACGATCTGGCCATTCTGCTCGTCTTTCGCTACCTGTGGAACAGAATAACTACCGGGTTTCAGGTCTTTCAGGAAAACAACTACATCTTTATCAAGCTGGTCAATGGTAAGAAAAGTGGTTGAGGCGCCAGTAACGGGGTCCCTTCCTGTTTTTGAGCCAGCGCTGAATTTGCTGTTTTTATCATCACTGTATTTGCTAACGGCAGCGCCAAAACTTAAAGATCCATCCATCAGTTTCCTGCGAACGCTATCCAGTATTTGTTTCGTTTCATTGATCTCGTCTTCTGTTATGGGTGGGATGCGAAGGATATGTTTTACCACCGCTTCATCACCAGAACGGCTCACCATCATGATAATGTGCAGGCCATATTGTGATTTGATCACAGGAGATATCTGCCCTTCTTTTAATTTAAACGCTGCAGATAAAAACGCGGGGTCCCATGTGTTTTTATCGTTCCTGTTCAATGTATACTGGCCGCCATTTTCCTTCACACCCGGATCTTCACTATAGAGTTTGGCTAACTGGTCAAATTTTTTCGGGCCCTGCGCTTCCACCTGCTTTTTGTAATCGTATAGTTGTTTGGATACGTATTCTTCCACATCCTTGTTTGCTTTTGGATGGATAACGATCTCGCTGAGTTCTATCTCGCTTTCATAAAATGGCAAACTGTCTTTGGCGATCTTGCTGTAATACGCTTTTACTTCAGTAGGAGTGATCTTGATCGATTCAACGATCTTGTTCTGCATCTGTTCCGATAATTTTCTGTCGCGGAAATTCTCCCTGAAATCTTCCTTGATCTGGTAAACCGTTTTACCTGCGATCTCTTCCAGCACATCTTTTGATCCATATTGACGGATCATATAACGGATCTGGTTCTCAAGGTCCCCATCCAGTTCGTCATCGCTTACATGCAGTGAATCTTTTTGCGCCTGCAGGATCAGGGCCTTGCGGATCAACTGTCCTTCCATGATCTGGCACTCCGTAGGAAGAATAATATTTTCCTGTCCGGCTGCATTTCTTTTGATATCATCCATTGCATTTTTGATATCAGACTGAAGGATGATCTTATCACCCACCTGCCCAACGATCTTATCGGCTACCACTTTTTTCACCTGCGCAGATCCTGTTGAGGCTGCACCTAATCCAAGCACGATAAGAGAGAATATAAGCTTCTTCATAAGTTTCTATATCAGTCAAAAATAGTTATTCGGTGTTGTTTTTGTTGGGTAGTTAAGGCTTTTAACAAAATATATGAGGAAAGCTGTGAGCTATGAGCCTTGAGCTGCGAGCCATACCAAAGCAAAAGGTATAAACAGACCATGCCGTTTATACCTTTCCAAGCTCGCAGCTCAGGGCTCAAAGCTCGTAGCTGGCTTTCTACAACGGTCTCTTCACTACCTCTTCCTCAAACGCTTCCACTATATCGCCAACCTTGATATCATTGTAATTCTTGATGGTTAATCCGCATTCCATGTTGGATGCTACTTCTTTTGCATCGTCTTTGAAACGTTTCAGGCTGCCCAGTTCTGCACTGGCGCCTTCGCCTTTTGGATATTCAACAATACCATCGCGGATGATACGGATCTTGCTGTTACGCGCGATCTTTCCTTCGAGTACAAAACATCCGGCAACGGTGGCCTTATCAAATTTGTACACTTCGCGAACTTCCACGTTGGCAGTGATCTTCTCCTGTAATTTCGGTTCAAGCATACCTTCCATCGCACTCTTGATCTCATCGATCGCCTGGTAAATGATGGAATATAGTTTGATCTCCACGCCTTCTGTTTCAGACAGTTTATTTGCCTGCATGGAAGGACGCACGTTAAACCCGATAATGATCGCATCAGAAGCGGTTGCCAGCAATACATCACTTTCGGAGATCTGTCCAACGCCTTTGTGTACCACGCGGATAGCGATCTCTTCGGTTGATAATTTCTGTAGTGAATCGCTCAACGCCTCTACAGATCCATCCACATCACCTTTTATGATGACATTAAGTTCTTTAAAGTTACCGAGCGCCAAACGACGGCCGATCTCATCCAGTGTAATATGTTTTCTCGCACGCAATCCCTGCTCACGCAGTAACTGTGCACGTTTGGTAGCTGTTTCTTTTGCTTCTGCCTCATCTTCAAACACGCGGAATTTTTCACCGGCCTGTGGGGCGCCATTCAATCCCAATATTACAACAGGTGTTGATGGCGGCGCTTCTTCAATACGCTGGTTACGTTCATTGAACATCGCTTTTACACGGCCGTAATTCTGGCCGGAAACGATCAGGTCGCCCTGGCGCAGGGTTCCGTTCTGTACAAGGATGGTGGCTACATAACCGCGGCCCTTATCCAACGACGCTTCAATAATGGTTCCGCTTCCTTCCCTTCCGGGATTGGCTTTCAGGTCCAGTACTTCTGCTTCGAGCAATACTTTCTCCAGCAACAGGTCAACATTCAACCCCTGTTTTGCAGAGAGCTCCTGGTTCTGGAATTTACCGCCCCATGCTTCCACGAGGATATTCATCTGGGATAACTGCTCGTATATTTTTTGCGGTTGTGCACCGTCTTTGTCAATTTTATTCACCGCAAAAATCATCGGCACAGCAGCTGCCTGGGCGTGGCTGATGGCTTCTTTGGTCTGCGGCATTACTGCATCGTCTGCAGCAACCACGATGATCGCGATATCCGTCACTTTCGCACCACGTGCACGCATCGCGGTAAACGCTTCGTGACCCGGTGTATCAAGGAAGGTGATCGCTTTACCATTCGGTAAGGTTACCTCATAGGCACCAATGTGTTGTGTGATACCACCCGCCTCACCTGCCACTACATTCGCACTGCGGATATAATCGAGCAAAGATGTTTTACCATGATCCACGTGACCCATGATGGTTACGATCGGCGGTCTTGGAACGAGTTCTTCTTCGCCATCTTCATCATCATATTCTTCCAGTTCATCTGCATCTTCGATACCGATGAATTCAACTTCAAAACCAAATTCACTGATCACAAGTTCAATAACTTCCGCATCCAGGCGTTGGTTGATCGATACCATGATACCGAGGTTCATACACTTGCCAATTACATCGGCAAAGCTTACGTCCATCAGGTTGGCGAGTTCACTTACCGTAACAAACTCAGTTACCTGCAGTTTGTTGTCAACTACCTCATCGCCCATGTTCTCAGCAGCTTCATCACGTTTGGCACGGCGGTATTTTGCTTTGAGGCTCTTACCACGTCCACCGGTTCCCGCAAGCTTGGCCTGCGTTTCGCGGATCTTTTCCTGTATTGCTTTCTGATCAATTTCTTTGTCTTCGCGACGTGTTGCTGGTCCGCCGCTACGGTTTCCACCGGTGCGGTTACCGCCTCCGCCTTGTCCGCCGCGATTAAATCCACCACCACCGCCTTGTCCGCCACGATTATCACGTCCGCCGCTATTGTTATTGGCGGGAACGATCGGGCGATTGGGTCCTGTTGGCCTTGCATTCGGGTCGCGCTGGATACCAGTGCCTGCACCTTGTTGTCCGGGTTGGCCCGGGCCGCCGGCTTTATCAACCGGGATGCGTTTACGTTTGCGTTTTTCATCCCTGCCCATAGGCTTGGGACGTGTATCGCTGTTAATGGGCAATTCTATTTTACCAAGGATCTTGGGTCCTTCTAATTTTTCTGCTTTGATGTTCTCGATGGTAGGGCCCGTTTCTTCTTCTACCACAGGTGCCGGTGGAGGAGCAATCACTTCAGCAACGGGTACCGGTGTATCTTTCTTTTTGGGTTTCGCTGCCGGTTTTGTTTCGGCAACAGCCACCGGCGCTTCTTCTACTTTTTCCTCTTTCTTCTTAGGCGTTTTCTTCGGGCGCGTTGAAGAGTCTATGGATGATAGATCAATCTTATTGATAACCGTAGTTCCTTCAAGTTCCGGCGCTTCAATTTTTGTAACTTCTGCTTCAACAGGTGCAGGTGCTTTTTCTACAACCGGCTCTGGCTTCGGCGCTTCTGCTACTACTACCGGTGCGGGTTCTACAGGTTTGGGCTCTTCTTTTGGCGGGGCAGGTTTCTTTTCTTCTTTCCTGAAAGTGATCTCTTCCTCGTCTCTTTTTTTCTTGCCTTCTGCCTGTGCGCCTTTGGGTATCTCTACCTGGTCGGCTTTGTTCTTGGCAACTTTATCGCTCTGGAACTCTGCCTGCAGTGCATAGTATTGGTCCTCCTGGAGCTTTGCGGTAGGCTTCAGGTCATCGCGGTTAAATCCTTTCTTCACCAAAAATTCGACCAGGGTATCCTGGCCAATGTTGAATTCTTTGGCGGCTGCTAACAGTCTCGGTAATTTCAGTTCTGACATTCAGTGTTTTTTGGTCCATGGTCATAGTCGATGGTCCATGGGCTATGGACTATGGTCCATGGACGTTTATTATTAATATTATGCCAACCGACTCTCTATCGACAAAGATAGTTGGTTCTATGCTGCTTATTCCTCTCTGTCAAACTCTTCCTGCAAGATCCTTCTTACTTCTTCGATGGTTTCTTTTTCCAGGTCTGTCCTTCTTTCGAGTTCCTCTGCTGATAATTTCAGGATACTGCGTGCAGTATCGCAACCGATGCGTTTAAATTCTTCGATGATCCATGGTTCGATCTCATCTGCAAATTCATCCATATCGATATCAAATTCATCAGCCACTTCTTCGTCTTCACGATATACATCGATCTCGTAGCCGGTCAATTCGCATGCCAGTTTGATGTTTACACCGCGGCGGCCGATAGCCAATGAAACCTGGTCGGCTTTGAGGTAAACTTCTGCATGTTTCTTCTCGTTATCCAGTTCCATATAACTGATCTTGGCTGGCGTTAATGAACGCTGGATCAGCAATTGAATATTGGTGGTGAAATTGATCACATCGATATTCTCGTTTTTCAACTCGCGAACGATGCCATGGATACGGCTTCCTTTCATACCCACACAAGCTCCAACCGGGTCGATCCTGTCATCGTATGACTCAACGGCCACTTTCGCCCTTTCTCCCGGATCGCGTACGATCTTTTTGATAGCGATCAATCCGTCAAAGATCTAAGGTACTTCTATTTCAAGCAATTTAGCAAGGAAGAAAGGACTGGTTCTTGATAGGATGAGTACCGGTGAATTATTGTTCAGGTCACCACGCGCCACCACAGCACGGATTTTTTCGCCTTTT
>JAQBNJ010000435.1 GCA_028288645.1 Sediminibacterium sp. | reverse complement strand
TTCAACATTCAAAATTCCTTGTTCAATATTCAATATTCCCTACCTACCGCTTATATTTTGTCATAAGCTCTCCACCCGCTATCTTTGCAATTCTTAATATCAGGCGGATTTGTTTATTGTTCGGCCTGTATTCCGCGTTCGGCGGGATCAAATCGAACTAATAAACGTTTTGAGGTGCTCCTTCTTACACTTTACAAAGCGTTTACAGTTCGTCATTAATAATTCCTGGCCGTGGCTAGGGGCAAAAAAGAATTGTATGGATATCAGGAAAGAATTAGAAAAAAGGATATTGGTGATCGATGGTGCCATGGGCACCATGATCCAGCGCCATAAACTTACCGAAGAAGATTACCGCGGCGAGCGTTTCAAAAACTGGCACTCGGATGTGAAAGGCAATAACGACCTGCTGTGCATTACACAGCCGGATATCATCAAAGGCATTCACAAACAGTACCTCGCGGCCGGTGCCGATATTATTGAGACCAATACTTTCAGCAGCACCGTTATCGCCATGGCGGATTATGATATGCAATCACTCGCTTACGAGTTGAATGTTGCCGCAGCGAAATGTGCGAAAGACGCTGTTGCAGAATACATGGCAGAGAACCCTGGTTCAAATCCAAAATTCGTTGCAGGCGCTATCGGGCCGCTGAATAAGACCTTGAGCCTTTCTCCTGACGTGAATAACCCCGGCTTCCGCGCTGTAACATTTGATGAAGTGGTGGATGCTTATTACGAACAGATCAAGGGCCTGGTTGATGGCGGCGTGGATCTTATTTTGATAGAGACGATCTTTGATACACTAAATGCCAAAGGCGCCATTTTCGCAGTAAAGAAATATTTCCGCGACCAGCAAAAACCCGAACTGCCTGTTATGATCAGTGGTACCATCACCGATGCATCGGGCCGTACTTTAAGCGGGCAAACACTGGAAGCATTCTACACATCTGTGATGCATGCCAAACCATTAAGTGTCGGGTTAAATTGTGCTTTGGGTGCGGCAGAAATGAGAAGCCATATTGAAGAATTGGCACAGATCGCCTCATGCTATACATCCGCTTATCCGAATGCCGGTTTACCCAATGCCATGGGTGAATATGATGAGCAACCCCACGAGACTGCACACTTTATTGAAGAGTGGGCCAAAGAAGGTTTTGTAAATATTGTGGGTGGATGTTGCGGCACAACACCCGATCATATCAAACACATTGCTGATAATGTAAGGAAAATACAACCAAGAGAACTACCTGTTCTTGAACCGGAATTATCATAAGAAACAGGACATTAAAAAATTATGAGTAAGATATCGATCAGACCATTTCTACGCTTGTCAGGCCTCGAACCGTTAGTGGTAAGGCCGGAGACAAATTTTGTGAACGTAGGTGAAAGGACCAATGTAACCGGTTCTAAAAAATTTGCACGTCTTGTTCGCGATGGACAGTATGAAGAAGCGTTATCAGTTGCCCGCCAGCAGGTAGAGAATGGCGCACAGGTTTTGGATGTGAATATGGATGATGCGATGCTTGATGGTGTGTCTGCCATGCGCACATTCATGAATCTTGTGCAGAGTGAGCCGGATATTGCACGCATCCCCATCATGATAGACAGCTCAAAATTCGAGATCATTGAAGCGGGTTTGAAATGTGTGCAGGGCCGTTGTATTGTAAACTCCATCTCCATGAAAGAAGGAGAAGAGAAATTCATTGAGCAGGCTTTTACCTGCAAAGCTTATGGTGCCGCAGTGATCGTAATGGCTTTTGATGAAGTGGGGCAGGCTGATACCAAACAGAGAAAAGTAGAGATCTGTCACCGTGCTTATAAAATATTGACTGAACAGGTTGGCTTTGATCCGCAGGATATTATTTTCGATCCGAACATTTTTGCCATTGCAACCGGTATAGAAGAACACAATAATTACGCAGTTGATTTTATAGAAGCCACACACGAGATCAAACAGTTAATGCCGCTCACAAAAATTAGTGGCGGGGTATCCAATGTATCTTTCTCTTTCCGCGGTAACGACCACGTGCGCGAAGCTATCCACTCTGTATTCCTTTACTATGCGATCAAAGCCGGTATGGATATGGGGATTGTAAACGCAGGACAACTGGTTGTGTATGATGAGATCGAGCCAACGTTAAAACAATTATGCGAAGATGTTATTCTCAACCGCAACAATGATAATAACGAAGCTACAGAAAAGCTGATCGCGCATGCAGAAACTGTAAAAGCAAAAGGCAAAGTAGAAGTACGGGACGAAGCATGGCGGAATGATACAGTAGAAAAAAGATTATCACATTCTCTCGTGAACGGTATTACTGAATACATTGATGTGGATACAGAAGAAGCGAGACAAAAATATGCCACACCACTCGAAGTAATCGAGGGCCCCTTAATGGATGGGATGGGTATTGTGGGCGACCTGTTCGGTGCAGGAAAAATGTTCCTGCCGCAGGTGGTGAAAAGCGCGCGCGTGATGAAAAAAAGCGTGGCTATTCTTACACCCTATATCGAAGCAGAGAAAGAAGCGAGAAAACAGGCGCATCTTGCTGCAGGTACGGCCAACAGCGAAGCTGCAGGCGCGGCAAAAATATTATTAGCCACCGTAAAAGGTGATGTACACGATATCGGCAAAAACATTGTTGGTGTTGTATTAGGTTGTAATGGTTATGATATCATTGATCTCGGTGTAATGGTTCCTGCTGATAAAATATTGGAAACTGCACAGCGGGAAAAAGTAGATATCATTGGTCTGAGCGGCCTTATCACTCCATCACTGGATGAGATGGTACATATTGCCAAAGAAATGAAACGCAGGGGAATGGTGCAGCCACTATTGATCGGCGGCGCTACTACATCACGCATACATACCGCGGTAAAAATTGCGCCGGAATATGACCTGGGTGTGGTGCATGTACTGGATGCATCAAGAAGTGTAACAGTTGCCGGTTCTCTGCTAAGTAAAGAACAGAAGCCAGATTTTCTTGGCGGTGTAAAAGAGGAATATGTAAAACTGAAACATGGTTTTGATAATAAGAAGTCTGTCAAAACTTATCTTACTTATCCAGACGCGTTAAAGAATAAAGTAAAAGTTGACTGGAACAACCACACTACCCAAACGCCTCAATTCACCGGCACCAAAGTGTTTGAAGATTTTGATCTTGCCACTTTACGGCCTTTTATAGATTGGAAACCTTTCTTTATCACCTGGGAAATGCACGGCAATTTTCCCCAGATCTTAACAGACAGTGTGGTGGGCAAAGAGGCAACTAAATTATACAACGACGCTAATGCGTTGCTCGATAAAATGATCGCTGAAAAATGGCTCACCGCAAAAGGAACTATCGGTTTCTGGGAAGCTTCAAGTGAAGAAGATGATGTGGAAGTGAGAACCGACAGTGAATATGTGAATCTTTCTTTCCTCCGTCAGCAGATCAAGAAAGCCCCTGATCAACCCAATTTATCATTGGCAGATTTTATTGCTCCGAAGACAAGCGGTAAAAAAGATTTTATCGGCGCCTTTGCTGTAACACTTCATGGCATTGAAGAACATTTAAAAAGATTCGAAACAAATCTTGATGATTACAACAAGATCATGTTACAGGCCCTTGCCGACAGGTTCGCGGAAGCCTTTGCAGAAGCGCTTCACCTGCAGGTGAGAAAAGAATATTGGGGTTATGATAAAGAGGAAAGCCTGAGCAATGAGGATCTGATCAAAGAACAATATACCGGTATCCGTCCCGCGCCAGGTTATCCTGCCTGCCCTGACCATACAGAAAAATACAAACTGTTCGACCTCTTGAAAGCAACAGATACCATTGGTGTTCAGTTGACAGAAAGCCTCGCCATGTATCCTGCTTCCTCTGTTTGCGGCTGGTATTTCTCCAATCCCAAGAGCCAGTATTTTGGTGTAGGAAAAATTCAGCGTGATCAATTAACAGATTATGCCAAACGCAAGAACATGCCATTAGATGTTGCCGAAAGATGGC
>JAQBNJ010000422.1 GCA_028288645.1 Sediminibacterium sp. | reverse complement strand
GAAAGTTTTACCCAACCGCGTCAATAATTACTATCCTGCTGAATGGAGAATATTAAAAGAGTAAATTTGTGCTGTCGTAATATTTCCAAATATGAATAAACTGATCGGGCTACTCGCCTTTTTTTTCACGATCTCCGTTTCCGCCCAGGAAAAATTAATTATCAAGGGTAAGGCATCCGATATGTATGTTGTGCATGCTGCAAACGGAACAGAGAACCTCCAAAACATCAGCAATGCATTTGGTTTATCTGTAACTAAAGTATCTTCCTATAATAAGAGTAATATCAACCCTTCGGCTGTTCTTGCAAAAGGTACCGAGATCAAAATACCCCTTACAAAAAACAACCTGACGCAACAGCCGGGCGATAATAGTGCCCCTGTTTATCACGTGATCAAAAAAGGAGAGAACCTTTATCGCGTAAGCCAGGCATATAACAAAGTGCCACTCGCTTCTATGCGTGTATGGAACCATATGCAGAAAGATGCTGTGAAAGACGGGCAAAAACTGATCATCGGTTATATGGTAAATGCAAAAATGCCGGAGACAGCAGAAAAGAAAACAGAGACTAAAAAAGATATTGCTCCCGGTAGCACAACTGTGCAATCAAATACAGCACCTGTAGAGAAAAAACCTGCAGAGAAAAAAGATGCCGTTGTTCCTCCGCCTGTGCAAAAAGACGCGCCGGTAAACAATACACCAACAGTTATACCAAAGGATATTCAAAAACCTGCTGAGAACAAAACTATTGTAGCTGAGGTAAAGAAAAAAGAAGAACCTGTTTCTTTGGAATATTCTCCGAAAGAAGGGGATGAAGGATATTTTGCAGCCGGTTACGCGGAACATACAAAAGAACAGACACAACAATTTCATTCCGGCGATGCCGCCATTTTTAAAACGATCAGCGGATGGACCGACAGGAAATTTTATGTGTTGATGAATGATATCGCACCCAAAACGGTAGTTCGTATTACCGGCCCTGGTAATAAAAGTATTTGCGCCATGGTGTTGGGACCTTTACAGGAAACAAGAGGCGCCAATGGATTGCTGTTACGTTTAAGTAATTCTGCTGCGTCCGCATTGGGTTTAACCGATCCTAAGTTTACAGTTACGGTTACTTATTTTGAATAATTGTTTATGAAAAAGATCCTAAGTCTTTCTGTGTTACTTGCTGTTTTATTTTTGCATGTGAATGCACAGGATGGATTGTCTTCCGCTGAATTTGAAAAGCGGATCAATACGCAGCAACCGCAGTTACTGGATGTGCGCACTGCCGGTGAATACCAATCAGGACATCTGAAGAACTCGTTGCAGGCTGATTGGTTAAATAAGAACGAGTTTGCTGATCGCATCAAGTATATCGACAAAACCAAACCTATATTAGTGTATTGTGCATCAGGTGTACGCAGTGCGGCTGCTGCCAAATGGTTATTGGATAACGGGTTTGCAGATGTACAGAACCTCAAAGGTGGACTAACCGCCTGGAAGATGGAAGGAAAGACCGTTGAAGCGGTTGAAATGAAAGCGCAATTAACCGTTGCCCAATACAAAGAATTTTCTAAATCAGCAGACCTGGTATTGGTTGATTTCGGCGCTGAATGGTGCCCGCCCTGTAAAAAGATGGAACCTGTTTTGCAACAATTGCAAAGCGACCTGGCCGATAAATTCAAATTGGTAAAAGTGGATGGCGGAATGGATATTGATGTAATGAAATCGCAAAAAGTGGATGCCCTGCCTGTTTTTATTATTTATAAAAACGGGAAAGAGATCTGGCGTAAACAAGGTGTGGCAGAACTTTCTGAATTAAAAGCGAAGCTCAGTAATTAGAATTAACCGTTGTGCTATTAAGTTCCCGATTCGTCGTTTACAATGCTACAATCTGCCCCAGCTGGGCAATCGCTTTGTAGCAAAACAATCCGGTGATCCCGATATGCCCTGTAAGGGCTACCCTTAGCGGTTAATGATTTTGTTTATTTTACAAAAATTCAGGGTTGCCCCGATGGGGCATGAGATGTTCATTGTTGAATATGTGCTACAAAGCGGTTATGCCTATGGCATATAAAGAGTTTATCAAACAGCGCACTTGAATTCATCTTTTTTAATAGCACAATAGGTTAGAATTATGCAGAGCCAGGTCGGTAACCCCGAAGAAAATCCTCAACCAACATTCTTTTCTTCCCTTCAAGTTGCAGATCGAGGATATGGATATAACCATCGACGCAGGAGTATTTTAAAAATGTTTTTCCATCAGAGAATACTTTGCCAAAAGGATGTTCGTGAGATAAAATCTCTTTTTTACTCCTGTATACCTTCAGTATTTTTTCATCCAATACAGTCAAAGCGCCGGGAAAAGGAGAGAGGCCACGGATAAGGTTATGGATCTTATCAACAGTCTCATCCCAATGGATCTGGCAGGTTTCTGTAAATATTTTTGGTGCATGTTTAAGCGCCGATGATTCAACGATCGATGATTGGTCTATCTTTTGCAAACTGTTGTCTGCCAAACCTTTTACTGTTTCTACTAACAGATCGGCGCCGATAATTTTCATCCTGTCGTGTACTTCGCCCGTAGTTTCATCAGCACCGATCGGAATTTTTTTTTGTAAAAGAATATCGCCGGTATCTATCTCGTGTTTTAGCTTGAAAGTGGTAACGCCTGTTTCTTTTTCGCCATTGATCACGGCCCAATGAATAGGCGCCGCGCCGCGGTATTGGGGTAATAATGAACCATGAAGATTCACGGTGCCTAACGGCGGCATGTTCCATACTATTTCAGGTAACATGCGAAAGGCAACCACTATCTGCAGGTCTGCTTTTAATGCGCGCAGTTCTTCAATAAATGCAGGGTTCTTTAGTTTTTCTGGTTGCAGAATGTGCAGACCTTTTTCAGCTGCATATTTTTTTACGGCACTCTCTGTTAATTTCATTCCCCTGCCTGCGGGTTTATCAGGGGCTGTGATGACTCCTACAATATTACAATCAGCCCTCACCAATGCATCTAAAGATGCAACTGCAAAATCGGGAGTGCCCATGAAAATGATTCGAAGGTCTGAGGATGCCATGTAGCAAATATACTTGATTAAATCTCTGTGAAACTCTGTGTACCCAGTGTCTCTGTGGTGAAAAATAAATGGTTATCATCGAAGCGAATGCTTCACCACAGAGACACAAAGAGCACAGAGTTTCACAGAGGGTTTGCCGGATTATTCAAAATCAGCGTACAGTAGATATTTCTTTCTTATTGCTTTAAAAGCATTCAACTTAGGTTGCCAGCTATCCCGGATCTCCTGTTCTGTTTTGCCTGCTTTGATCTGTTCCATCAATTCATTATTCCCGGCAAGTTTATTAAAGTAAGATCCATTTGCGTTTCCATTTTTGGGAATGATAAAAAAGTTGGCTTTATCTGGAAAGGCTTTATATGCATCCAATACATATTGCAGTTCAATTTTATTATTGTTGTTAACCTTTCGTAACAGTTCAACACCGTACAGGTTCCAGCCATAACACAATTGGTCCTTCAATTTTGGTTCTTTGGCGCCATCGCGGCTGGTGGGTGTGAACTTGTATAGATTTTTTGGTAATGATGGATGTCCGAATATGGCGAACGGATGGTCCGTTCCACGACCTTCACTCAGTACCGTTCCTTCAAATAAACAGGTGGTGCTGTACCAATATATGCACGACATATCAGGAAGATTCGGCGAAGGTTTGACAGGTAATTGGTACCTATCCTTATGCGTATAGTTGGCGCATTTGATCACCTGGAAATGAAATAAGGTATCGGCAGAATTTTCGGCATGTTTATAATAATCGTGTTTCTCATTTGCTTTTTCAGTGAGCCATCTTTCACCTGCGATCATGAAAGCATATTCAGCGATAGTCATTCCGTAAACAGTGGGAATGGGTTGCATGCCTACAAAACTTCTATACGCTGTATCAAGTACCGGACCATCAACAAAATAACCATTAGGGTTGGGACGATCAAGTATCATTAAAGGTTTGCTGTTCTCGAATGCGGCTTCCATAAATTCCTGTAAAGAAGAAATGAATGTGTAGAAACGGGTACCCACATCCTGTATATCAAACAATAAAATATCTACATCGGCAAGGTCTTCTGCGGTTGGTTTTCTTTTTTTCCCATAAAGAGATATCACAGGAATTCCCGTAGCCGGATCATTGTAATTCTCTATTTTTTCACCTGCATCCGCTGTCCCGCGAAAACCATGTTCGGGGCCGAAAGCTTTGGTGATCTTTACGCCAAGCGATAATAAAGTATCTACCAGATGCCTGTTGCCGATAGTAGCCGTATGATTTGCAAAAATGCCGACACGTTTTCCTTTAAGTAATGGCAGGTATACCTTGGTCCGATACGCCGCAGGTATTGGCCCGGAATTTGGCGTAGCACCCGGAGAAAGGGCTTGTCCGATGGATCTTTGAGGAACAAACTGGGTTGCCAATATGCAGAGGATCAATGCGATCAATAATTTCTTCATATGAATAGTTTTGAAGAACGGAAGTTAATTAAAAATACTTGCCTGTTCTTGATTTAGGATTGTACTTTTGCCCGCTGGAAACCGGTGTTTCTTTTTTGGTTTGTTGATTAGTATTCCTTCAGCTGAAGTGTGCGACGCAACGGATGCTGAGAAAAGATACAAAGCTGGCCGCCACATTATTTAAACTTGCCTGACGGAAGTCAGGTTTCAAAAAAAGTAAACATGCAACAAGTAAAAAAAGGTGATACCGTAAAAATCCATTATCACGGTAAGTTAACAGACGGAACAACTTTCGATTCTTCTGAGGGCCGTGAGCCATTGGAGTTTGAAGTAGGCGGTGGTATGGTGATACCTGGTTTTGATGCCGGCGTTACCGGTATGACCGTTGGTGAAAAGAAAACCATCCAGATCCCTGCAGATGAAGCATACGGACCAAAGCAGGAGGAAATGATCATGGAATTTCCGAAAGAACGTTTCCCTGCAGACATGGCACCTGAAGCAGGTATGCAACTGAATATGAGCAACGGCCAGGGGCAAAATTTTCCTGTTTTGATCGTTGAGGTAAAAGATGAGGTAGTAATACTCGATGCCAATCACCCATTAGCCGGTGAGGACCTGATATTTGAGGTGGAGCTTGTTGAG
>JAQBNJ010000414.1 GCA_028288645.1 Sediminibacterium sp. | reverse complement strand
CACTCTTTCTGTTTCCGGGCTTTAGCCCGGAGTGTGACACTGTGGGCTAAAGCCCGGGAGAGAAATTTGAAATCACTGCTATCCACGCCCTAAAGGGCGCGGCAAGAAACCTAAATCTCCAAAAGTGTTCAATATCCGTCTTCACCCGCAGGTGCACCTTGAACAATAGCCACTCCGGCGCTACAGCCCAAACGGGTAGCTCCGGCATCTATTAACTGTTTGGCAAATGCATAATCACGAATGCCTCCAGACGCCTTGATCTGTATGCCTGCAGGCAAATGCAACCGGAATAATTTTACTGCTTCTACTGTTGCGCCTTTTTCTGCATAACCGGTTGAGGTCTTTAAATAATCGATACCTGCCAAACCATAGATCTCGCAGCATTTGATGATCTCTTCATCCGTCAATATCCCGCTTTCAATAATGATCTTGATCACTTTGTTTTTGCTTCGGATGATGGGCATGATGTGGTTGATCTCATTGGCGAGATATAACCAGTCATTGTTTTTTATAGCTGAGATATTGATTACAACATCCAGTTCATCTGCACCGTCTACCATGGCCAATAAAATCTCGGCTATCTTGGATTCGACTGCAGAATAACCGAAGGGGAAACCGATCACGGTAGCCACTTTTACAGCACTTCCTTCTACCAGAATCTTTGCCTTCTTAACAAAATTTGGTGGTACACAAACAGCAGCAAAATGGTATTGACGCGCTTCGATGCAAAGCTTTTCTATATCGCTGATCAGTGTTGTTGGCTTGAGGATTGTGTGATCAATATATTTTGATAGGTTCATTATTTACAAATTTTCTTAAAGGTACATTTAAAAACTTTTGCCACAGAATACACAGATAAGCACAGCTTTTTCTGTGCTCATCTGTGTATTCTGTGGCAAATTAAATAACCCTGGAAGGGTGACCTGTTTGTGGAAATATAAAAATACAGCCTTATAAAGGCTCCATAGGAGCGACCTGTGAATTTAATCAATCATGCAATAATTATAGGGTTTTCAATGTTTACAGGTCGCTCCTACGGAGCTCTAATATTCCAAAACGCCTATAATCTACAAACAGGTTGCCCCGCCGGGGCTGAGAAAATAAATCTCCGAATAATAGAGACAAGACTGCTAAAATCAACGAAGCCTTTTCTGTGCTCATCTGTGTATTCTGTGGCAAATTAAATAACCCTGGAAGGGTGACCTGTCTGTAGAAATATAAAAATACAGCCTTATAAAAGCTCCATAGGAGCGACCTGTGAATTTAATCAATCATGCAATAATTATAGGGTTCTCATATGTTTACAGGTCGTTCCTACGGAGCTTTAATATTCCAAAACGTCTATAATCTACAAACAGGTTACCCCGCCGGGGCTGAGAAAATAAATCTCCGAATAATAGAGACAAGACTGCTAAAATCAACGAAACCTTTTCTGTGCTCATTTGTGTATTCTGTGGCAAAAAAAAGCAGCCCGAAAAAACAGGCTGCTGAACTATCAAATCAATTTTCAATTAAGCATCTTTACCATGACACGCTTTGAATTTCTTCCCGCTTCCACAAGGACATGGATCATTCCTTCCGATCTTCGGCCCTACATGTACAGGCTGTTGCTTAACAGGAGTTGGATCGTAGTAATCGTTTTCCGTAGGTGGCGCATCAACATCTTCTTTGTTGGCGCTCATGCGGCTCATGTCGGTTTTTTTCTGGCGGCCCTCCTTTAATTCATCGCCATCGTTCAGTGGAATACTTGAATGACAAAGGAACTGAACGATATCCTTGTTTACTTCGCTATCCATTTTCCGGAAGAGTTCGAAAGCTTCCATTTTATATATCACCAACGGATCTTTCTGTTCGTAAGTGGCGGTTTGCACACTTTGTTTCAGGTCGTCCATGGCACGTAAATGTTCTTTCCATGCATCATCGATGAAACCGAGCGTTACACTTCTTTCCAATGAGTTTACAAGCTCTGCACCTTTGGTATCAAGTGTTTTATTTAGGTTTGATAATGCCTGCATTCCCCTACGCCCATCTGTAAAAGGAACTATTACATTCTCAATATGTGAACCCTGTTGCTGCCTGATATTTTTGAAAACGGGGATGGATTGTGCCATCAGTTCCTGTTTCCTGCGTTCATAATTTGCAGCCGCTTCGCTATATAATTTCTCTGCGAGTTCATGTTCCGGCAACCTGCTCAATTCATCCTGGGTAATTGTTGGGTCAACTCCAAAATTCACGATCGAAGCTAAGCGGAAACCTTCATGGTCATTCATTTCTTTGAATGAATTGATCAGCCCTTCCGCAACAGAATACAATGCATTATCAAGATCCAATGCAAGGCGTTCGCCAAACAATGCGTGGTTACGCTTGGTGTAGATCACCGTACGCTGTTTGTTCATCACATCATCATATTCCAGCAAACGTTTACGGATACCGAAGTTATTTTCTTCTACTTTTTTCTGTGCACGTTCGATCGATTTAGTGATCATGCTATGTTGAATCACTTCTCCTTCTTTATATCCCGCAAAGTCCATCACTTTTGCAATACGCTCGCTGCCGAACATACGCATCAGGTCATCTTCCAATGAAACAAAGAATAAAGATGAACCCGGATCACCCTGGCGACCGGCACGACCGCGTAACTGCCTGTCTACACGGCGTGATTCATGTCGTTCAGTACCCAATATCGCCAGGCCACCTGCATCTTTTACACCGGGCCCGAGTTTAATATCGGTACCACGACCGGCCATATTTGTTGCAATGGTTACAGCGCCTGCAAAACCTGCTTCCGCAACGATCTGTGCTTCACGCGCGTGTTGTTTTGCATTCAAAACATTATGTGGAATTTGTTTCTGGCGAAGCATACGGCTCAGCAACTCACTCACTTCAACTGACGTGGTACCAACCAGCACCGGCCTTCCCGCCTCAACTAATTTTCCGATTTCATCTATTACCGCACCAAATTTTTCGCGCTTGGTTTTGAACACCAGATCCTGGTCATCTTTGCGGATGGCAGGAACATTGGTTGGTATGGTTACTACGTCTAATTTATAAATGTCCCACAACTCTGCTGCTTCGGTTTCTGCAGTACCCGTCATACCTGCTAATTTGTGGTACATACGGAAATAGTTCTGCAGGGTAACCGTTGCATAAGTTTGTGTTGCTGCTTCGATCTTCACGTTTTCTTTTGCCTCGATCGCCTGGTGCAAACCATCTGAGTAACGGCGCCCATCAAGGATACGGCCCGTTTGTTCATCAACAATTTTTACACCGCCATCCATCACCACGTATTCAACATCTTTGTCGAACATGGTGTATGCTTTCAGCAATTGCTGAACCGTATGGATACGATCCGCTTTTACAGAGTATTCATTGATGATGGCTTCTTTCCTGTGCATTTTTTCATCTGCTGATAATGACGCATCATTATCTGTACTTGCCAGTGTAAGGCTGATATCAGGTAAGATAAAAAAGTTAGGATCCTCACCTGAACGCGTGATCAGTTGCAATCCTTTATCAGTCAGGTCAACTGAATTATTTTTTTCATCGATGTAGAAATATAATTCTTCATCAGCCTTAGGCATTTCACGCGATTGATCAGCTAAATAATAGTTTTCAGCTTTCTGCAATTTTACACGCATGCCCGGCTCACTCAAATATTTAATGAGTGCATTATTTTTTGGCAACCCGCGATGCGCACGGAACAAAGCCAGGGCGCCATCTTTGGGATCATCATTTCCTTCCGCTATTTTTTTCTTTGCTTCATTGAGGAATTGATTCGTTGCACGTTTCTGCGCATCTACCAATTTTTCAATTCTTGGTTTCAGTTCAAAGAATTGTTGTTCACCCGTAACATGGCCAATAGGACCTGAAATGATCAATGGCGTTCTTGCATCATCGATCAAAACCGAATCCACCTCATCCACCATGGCAAAATGGTGTTTGCGCTGCACCATTTCTTCGGGTGTGTGCACCATGTTATCACGCAGGTAATCAAAACCAAATTCGTTATTCGTACCATAAGTGATATCCGCTAAGTATGCATTGCGGCGCGCTTCGCTATTCGGTTCGTGTTTATCGATACAATCAACACGTAGTCCCAGCCATTCAAAAATGGTTCCGTTCCATTCGCTATCACGGCGTGCGAGGTAATCATTCACGGTTACAATGTGTACGCCTTCACCGGCCAATGCATTTAAATAAGCAGGTAAAGTAGATACCAATGTTTTACCCTCACCTGTTGCCATCTCGGCAATTTTACCTTCGTGTAACACCATACCACCAATTAACTGAACATCATAATGCACCATGTTCCAGGTAACTTCTCCACCTGCGGCTGTCCATGTATTTTTAAAAATAGATTTATCACCTTCAATGCGAATATAATTTTTCTTTACGCTAAGGTTCCTGTCTAATTCGGTTGCAGTTGAAACCAGCTCTTTATTATTTTTAAAACGGTTAGCTGTTTCTTTAACCGCCGCAAATGCT
>JAQBNJ010000399.1 GCA_028288645.1 Sediminibacterium sp. | reverse complement strand
ATCAACGCCTACCGGTTCTACGGGATACAATATGAGCTGTAACGGCCCTATCATGTTCCCCGAATCGGCCTGTTTTGTGATCACACCGGTAGCGCCGCATAACCTGAACGTCCGTTCGATAATCGTGCCCGATACCAACGTGATCTCGTTTGAAGTAGAAAGCCGTGCCGACCAGTTCATCTGCGCATTGGATGCACGGAGGGAGATCGTAAACAAGACGATCCAGCTGGCAGTAAGACGTGAAAAATTCGGAATAAACCTGGTTCGTTTGAATGAAAACAGCTTCCTGTCGACGCTCAGAACCAAGCTGACATGGGGGCTTGATAAGAGAAATTAAATAAAGATTGCTGGCTTATAGGCCGCAAAACGATAGATTTTACTACAGGAATCTTTGGTTTTGTGACAAAAAGTAAACCGATAATTCATAAGAATTAACTTTTTTGGTATTGATTTTTGATGCTATTTTACGATACAGAGCGATTACACCGGGAACTATGCTTAAAAAAATAATAACCATCATCTGCCTGATCATCGGCCTGCAAAGGGCCGGTGCCCAATTGCTGGAGCCTTATGTGCACCAGGGTGAGGTAGGTATTTCGGCAGGCTTGGGTCATTATTTTGGCGATCTCAATCCAAATACCGCCGTTAACCGCCCAAAGCTGGCAGCAGGTATATTTTTCAGAAAACAGGTTTCCAATTATATCGGGGTACGTTTATCTGCCGACTATGTGCAGTTAGGTTATTCTGATGTATACAGCAGCAATCCTGTGCAGGTGGCCCGCAACCTCAGTTTCAACAGCAATGTGTGGGAGATCAGCCTTGCCGGCGATTTTAATTTCTTTGAGTTCCATCCCGGTTTTGAAGGATACGAATTCACCCCGTATGTAGGTCTTGGTATCGGCGTTTTTTCTTTCGATCCCTATGCTTATCTCGGTGGCGAAAAATATTTATTACGCCCACTGGGTACGGAGGGACAGGGAAGTTCTTTATACCCCAATCTGCAACCTTATAACCCGATCGCCCTCAGTATTCCACTTACGCTTGGCGCTAAATATGCGTTGAATGCCAATACCAATGTATTTGCAGAACTTACTTACCGCATGACCAGTACGGATTACCTGGATGATGTGAGCGGCTTATTTGCACCCGACGCATTTCCGCCATTACCCGATGGATCCCCTTCGCCCGGCTTTTTGTTGCAGGACAGAAGCTATGAAACCGGCTCTTCTATCGGCATAAAGGGCCGCCAAAGAGGCAACAGTTTACAAAAGGATGCGTTCGCCACATTTAAGATCGGGATCTCTTTCAATTTGTCTTCTTACCGTTGCCCGCAACCGTCTACCAGGTATTAGGAGTTAGCTGTTAGGATTTAGCAAAACAGCTTCCAAATCGCCCGCTAACGGCTAATACCTAACAGCTAATAGCTTAATCCCTCGCTTTAACCCATATTTTATCGCAATATATCCTGTCATGCGCCTCTATTTTGTTAGATTTGCACCCTAATTCACCTTTCAATATGCAGGAAAGCCTGATAGACAGGATCGATAAGGGACGGTTGCCGCAACATATCGCCATTATTATGGATGGAAATGGGCGCTGGGCCGAAGAACAGGGACAGGACCGCCTGTACGGCCATTTTCATGGCGTAGAGAGTGTGCGCAATATCGTGGAAGGAAGCGCCGAACTGGGCCTGCAATACCTTACCCTGTATGCATTCAGCACCGAGAACTGGGACAGGCCGCAACAGGAAGTAGAAGGATTGATGTCGCTGTTAGTAGAGACCATCCGCAAAGAAGTACCTACGCTCAACAAGAACAATATCCGCCTGCATGTGATCGGCGACCTGAATATGTTACCCAAATTTGCGCAGGATGAATTGAAGGAAGCATTGGAGATGACCAGCCAGAACACCGGACTCAACCTCATAATGGCGTTGAGTTACAGCAGCCGCTGGGAACTGGTAAATGCCGTGAAAAATATCGGTTTGGATGTAAAAGCAGGAAAGATAGATCCGCAAACGATCAATCATGAAACCCTGCAGCAATACCTTACCACCAGCCAGTTTCCCGATCCGGAACTGATGATCAGGACCAGTGGAGAATACAGGATCAGCAATTTTCTTTTGTACCAGTTAGCGTATGCCGAATTATACTTCACCAATACCCGCTGGCCCGATTTCCGCAAAGACAACCTGTACGAAGCCATTATCGACTTCCAGGGAAGAGAGCGGAGATTCGGCAAAACAGGGCAACAAATACAGGAGGAAACCCAATTGGCATAGTTTATTTTATCCCACAACACCATAGAGCAGGCGATTTAACAAAGACTTTTCATTATTCCAGTTAATTTGCCCCGCCTAAAAACCCGAACCATTTTGCTGAAAAAACTGGTGATTTTTAACCAGTCGGCAACTTTACAAACCGAAACGGATGCAGAAAGTGTACAAAATTTTAGTGTTGGCTTTAGTAACATCGCTCGTGAGTTTTTCTGCACGGTCGCAGGAAATACCTGACACAACCATTACTTCTATCGACGTTGACCTGCTTAATATCTTTAATCAGAAAACAGCCAGGAAATATAAGATCACGGCCATTAAGACAACAGGCAATAAATACTTTGATGAAAACCTTTTGCTCTCAATTGTCAATCTGAATGTGGGTGATGAGGTCTCAATACCAGGTGGCGATAATTTCTCAAAAGCCATTACCAAATTATGGAGGGAGAATTTCTTTTCCAACGTTGAGATCTTTATAACCAAACTTGAAGGAAAAAATATTGAGATCGAGATCGCTGTAACCGAAAGGCCGCGTTTATCAAAATTCTTTTTCAAAGGCATTCGCAAAGGCGAAACAGAGGACCTCTCGGGTAAAACAGGATTGGTACCCAACCACGTAATCACAGAGAACATGAAGATCTCGGCAGTAGAAGCCATCAAAAAATTCTATGCCGAGAAAGGATACCGCGATACGAAAGTTACCATCGTAGAAAAAAAAGATACCAGCTTCAACAATACACTCGTACTTGATTTTATAATAGATAAGGGGCCGAAAGTAAAGATCAACAATATCAACTTAGGCGGCAATACGGTTGAAGCGGCCAAACTAAAAAAACAATTTAAAGACACAAAGGAAAGATCGAGGTTAACACTGCACCCGAGCTTTGATTCGGGATACATTGTAAAACCGCAGCGTTATAAGTTCCAGCAATACTTAAAAGAGAACGGCTACCTCACTTACAGCAAAACAAAAAAAGTACTCGACCCTTATATCCGTTTGAAACTGACCGGCGCGAAATTCGACGAGAAGAAATATACAGACGATAAAGAGAACCTTCTTGAATATTACAACACCCTTGGTTACCGTGAC
The DNA here is from genome assembly GCA_028288645.1 of Sediminibacterium sp. Taxonomy (GTDB): domain Bacteria; phylum Bacteroidota; class Bacteroidia; order Chitinophagales; family Chitinophagaceae; genus Sediminibacterium. The sequence goes on along the minus strand of JAQBNJ010000399.1, from coordinate 2,600 downwards.
GCGGTAATTGAAAAAGACACCGTTTACCATGCAAACAACGGCGGACTGAATATCGATATCAAAGTAAACGAGGGCCACCGTTATTATTTCGGTAATATCAGCTGGAGAGGAAATACCAAGTTCGCTGATTCGGTGCTTACCGCTATCCTTGCGATCCGCAAAGGCGATATCTATAACCTTGAGATCCTGAATAAAAAAATCGGAAAGTCATCCTCACCCGATGGTGGCGATATCAGTGGTTTGTACCAGGATGATGGTTACCTGTTCTTCAGGATTGAACCTGTTGAAACAGCGGTGTACAATGATACTATCGATTATGAACTGCGTATAGTGGAAGGCCCGCAGGCAACGATCAAGAACATCCGCATCAGCGGTAATGATCGTACCAAAGAATACGTGATCCGCCGTGAACTGCGTACCATACCAGGCGAGAAATTCAGCCGTACCGACCTGATCCGTTCACAGCGTGAGATCGCGCAGCTGAATTATTTTAACCAGGAAAAGATCGGTATCGAACCCGTTCCAAATCCTGAAGATGGTACCGTGGATATCAACTATCGCGTAGAAGAAAAATCAAGCGACCAGCTGGAACTGAGTGCGGGCTGGGGAGGTTCTATCGGGTTAACAGGAACATTGGGCGTATCGTTCAATAACTTCTCTATCCGTAATATCTTCAAGAAAACAGCATGGGATCCATTGCCTATGGGTGATGGTCAAAAGTTAAGCCTGCGTATACAGAGTAACGGTAAAGCGTTCCGCTCGTATAATTTCTCATTCACAGAACCATGGCTGGGAGGAAAGAAAAGAAATGCATTAACGGTAAGCGTGTACAATACCAAGTACGGCCAGACCTATGATCCACTTACAGGATTATATGATCCGAGCGTTGCTGATACAAGATATATTTCAACTACCGGTGCAACCGTGAGCCTTGCCAAGCAATTAAAATGGCCGGATGATTATTTCTCATTGTCGATGGGTATCAACTATACGCGCTACAAGCTGAGTAATTACGCGATCGACCCGACCAACCTGCCTGGTTTTGAAAATGGTATCGTAAACAATATCAATTTCAGGATCGCATTGCAAAGATCATCTGTAGATCAGCCGTTGTTCCCACGTTCAGGTTCTTCTTTCCTGTTGAGCCTGCAGGTAACACCGCCGTATTCATTGTTTGATAAGAACATCAACCCTACCAATAACCCGTATAATTTTATTGAATACCATAAATGGAGGTTCAATGGCGAGTGGTATGTTCCATTGGGCAAACCGCACGGTGAAGACAGGAACAAACAGTTTGTGTTGAAAGCATCGGCTAAATATGGTTTCCTCGGCCGCTTCAATTCCGACCTGCAGATCTCTCCGTTTGAAAGGTTCCAGGTGGGTGATGCAGGTTTAAGTAACCAGTTCGCTCTGCTAGGATATGATATCATTGCGCACAGGGGATATCCTGTGTATGACAACTCCGATCCGAAGATCAACCCTGATAAACAGCAGGCAAGCCAATACTTTACCATTTTCAATAAATACACGCTGGAAATGCGTTACCCGTTGAGTTTGAACCCGAGCAGTACTATTTATGCGCTAGGCTTTTTCGAGGCAGCGAATGGTTGGTATAGTTTCAAAGATTACAATCCTTTCAAACTCAGGCGCTCAGTTGGTATAGGGATGCGCTTCTTCCTGCCGATGTTTGGTTTGCTCGGATTTGATTATGGCATAGGATTGGATAGGTTTGTGCCTGGTGGCGCGCTGAAAGACGCAGCAAGGTTTACCTTTATGCTGGGCTTTGAGCCGGAATAACCAATCAAACCCTAAACCAAACGTTTATGAAAAAGACATTGTTACTCTCTATCGCTTTCTTAGGACTCGCTTTTGCCAGCCAGGCTCAACGTTATGCAATTATCGATACCAAGTACATTCTCAGTAAGATCCCTGAGTACCGTGATGCAGATACCAAACTGCAGCAGATCGGGTCGCAATGGCAAAAAGAAATAGACGATAAACAGGCGCAGCTCGACAAGATGTACAAGAACTATGAAGCTGAGCAATTTATGCTCACCGATGAGCTGAAAAAGAAAAGGGAAGACGAACTTTTTCTGCGTGAGAAAGACGTACGTGAACTGCAGAAAAGACGTTTTGGTTATGAGGGCGACCTGTTCAAAGAACGCCAGAAATTAGTAAAACCCGTGCAGGATAAAGTATACAATGCCATCCAGAAAATGGCCATTGCCAAAGCTTATGATTTTGTACTGGATAAAAGTGAGGGAATTACCATTATATTTGCCGACCCCAAACTGGACAAAAGCGAAGATGTTTTAAGAGAGTTGGGTATAAAATAGTTTAAACCAAAATCAATCATAAATTCACTACAATGAAGAAATTTTTATTTGTGTGTGTGGCAGTTGCAGCAAGCCTTCTGTTTACAAATACGACCAGGGCTCAAGCGCTCAAAATAGGCTATTTTGATGAGCAGCAGGTACTTCTCCTGTTTCCCGGTATCGGCAAAGTTGATACGTTAATGGCGATCTATCAAAGTGATTCACTGGGCGTGGAATACAATTATACCTATGCGAGTTATATGCGCCAGGATAGTGCCTTTA
>JAQBNJ010000396.1 GCA_028288645.1 Sediminibacterium sp. | reverse complement strand
AAAATAGTCAAACCTTGTGGATATAAGCAGGATTTTGTTCTTTATTTACAAAACCAAAACCGCGCAGGGTAGCCAAACACCATGCCAGATTTAGTTATCACATATCATATAAAAAATGAATTACTACAATTTAATTAATTGATTACTATTGTTTTATATTAATTTATTTAAATTTACAAATTGACTCATAAATACATACCCTACTTAAAATTAGCTTTCTACACATCCATCCTGGCCGGTTTGATCGGTTTTGTCAGCCCGGTACAGGCACAGGGTGGGGATCCTCTTTTCTACCGGGAAAGATTTATGCGCCTCAACAACCCGGTCAATAAAACGATCATTGAAATCAGCCTGCCTGATACGCTGAACAGGATGAGCACGGACAGGAAGACATTACTGATCTTCTATGCGTTGCCGAATGGCAACAGCATCGATTGGACAAAAGGCCAACGGCTCAAGCCTGAAGATGACTGGCATTACGATATCCAGCATATCGCGGCACAGACGCTTTATCTCCGCAGCATTATGACGGATTGGAACGTGATAGTGGCATATATGGCCAATGAGTTGAAAAGCTGGCCCGCATGGAAGAAAGCGCAGCCCAACGGCCCGATGGAGATCAAACGCATTGTAGATTCCATAACCGGGATATTCGCTCCCTGGCACCCGGAAGTGATGCTGAACAGCCATAGCGGCGGGGGGAGTTTTATCTTTGGATACCTGGACGCGGTTAATGAGATCCCGGACAATATCAGCCGGATAGGATTCATCGATAGCGATTATGGTTACGAGGACTCGCTTCATACCGGCAAACTGGTAAAATGGCTGAAGTCGTCCAAGCGCCACCACCTGAATGTGCTGGCTTATAACGACAGCGTTGTGATCTATAATGGAAAACCATTGGTTAGTCCTACAGGCGGAACCTGGTGGCGCTCCAAATTGATGCAAAGAAAATTAGATGAGCATTTCAGGTTCAAAAATGAGGCAGATACCAGTCTGATACATTACAGTGCCTTATCAAATAGAATCGATATTTACCTGAAAACCAATGAACAAGGAAAAATATATCACACAGAACAGGTAGCGAGGAACGGGTTCATCCATACAGTGATTAGTGGAACAGCTTACCAGCGAAAAGCAGGTTATGTGTATTGGGGGGAAAGGGTTTATGATAAATATATCAGGGCGGTGCTACACTAACTTTTGGAAAGTTTGGAACTTTCCAAAAGTTCATCACGCGAACTTCGCAGTCTTTTCGTCACCGGTAATATCTCCCTTGCTTCGGATCTGGACCTGCACATTCGTGATCCATTCGTTACAATGAAGGGAGAATAGGTATTCATTGATCGCGTTGATCAATGCCATAACCTCATCATAAGTGCCTTCCACAACCGTTGCAAAAGGGCCGATTTCGTATTTGATACCGGAGTTTTGGATAACGGCGATCGCTTCATCCACCCATTCATAAGGGTGTTTATCCTCTACCACAGGAATGATCTGAATAGAAGCGTTAACGATGAATTGATGCATGGGTTAAATTTCAGTTACTTCCACTACCGCATCCAGGTTAAGGGCGCCATGAATATGCGGAAACACTTCATTGATAGAACCGGCCAGTTCAAACACAAGCGGACGCTCTACCCTGCTTTTCTCGATCCTCAGTTTAACCAGGTCGGTCTTGCCTTTAAAATACCTTTCCAATACTCCGGCAATCTGGGGTTCGGTACTACAATGGATAAATCCTTCCGTGGCCAATGTATCTGAATCGTAATGGCCCAGTTGCTGGGCTTCCTCCCATTGCTTGCGGGGTGTAACATGATATATGTAATCTGATTCCATTTTTCTTATATGTTAAGTGTGCATCCAGCATTCAGCATTCAGCATTCAGCATTCAGCATTCAGCATTCAGCATTCAGCATTCAGCATTCAGCATAGAAACGATAATTCGCCATTCACTATTGCCCAGTTACTATAACACCGGTTTTATTTTTTGGTTCAGCAACATCAGGTCGGCCAACACCATAGCGGTTACGGCTTCTAATATTACGGGAACCCGTAGGGCGATACACAGATCATGGCGGCCTTTGACGGAGAAAGGTTCTACTTCATTGGTTTCACGATTCCAGGTAGTTTGTTCTTTAGGTGTGGAAGAAGTTGGTTTGATCACGATACGGTACACCAGTTCATTTCCATTGGTGATCCCTCCTACTATTCCGCCTGCGTTGTTCGTTCTTGTTTTACCGCTGGCATCTTCAATGGCATCATTATGTTCTACGCCGAACATCTTTGCGGCTGCAAACCCGGCGCCGAACTCCACGCCTTTTACAGCGGGAATGGCAAAAACGGCGTGGGCAAGCAATGACTCAACCGAATCAAAAAAATGCTCTCCTAATCCGATGGGCAACCCGTTTACACGGCACTCCACAATTCCGCCAATACTGTCTTTGGCTTCGATGGCTTTGTCGAGGCCTTTTTCCAAATCGGTCTCGCCGCCAATTTCAAGTATGGTTGATCTTATATCTATTCCTTTCAATAATTTCTTCGCGATCACGCCGGCTGCTACCAGGCAAACCGTCAATCGCCCGCTGAAATGACCACCGCCGCGGAAATCTTCAAATCCCCCATATTTGGCATGGGCAGTAAAATCTGCGTGACCTGGTCTTGGAACCGCACGCTGTTTCTCGTAATCGCCGCTGCGTGTATTCTTGTTTTCGAAGAGGATGGTAAGCGGCGCACCGGTAGTATGGCCATTGAACAAGCCGGTTTTGAAAAGAGGGATATCATCTTCTTTACGTGGTGTGGTGCCTTTCTGTACGCCACCTTTTCTTCGCTCGATATCTTCCACAAAATCTTCTGTGCCTAAAGGCAGGCCCGCGGGACAACCATCAATAGTTAAACCTACGCATTCTCCATGCGATTCGCCAAAGATGTTGATACGGAATATGCGGCCGAAAGAGTTCAAGGTTTTGGGTTTTGAGTTTTGAGTTTTGAGTTTGGGGTTTGGGGTTTCCTATTGCGTAAGGTAACTCCGAACTCAAAACTCCAAACTCAAAACAGTTATCGTTGCTCCCAGTTTTTTAAGATGGTCATAAAAATCGGGATATGATTTGTTAATGGCTTCTGCTTCTTCGATCGTTACTTCACCGTCTGCTTTTAATCCTGCTACTGCACAGGCCATTGCAATCCGATGATCATGCCGCGAATGCGTAACCGCTGCTTTTATACCGGTTCCACCTTTGATCAGCATTAAATCGTCCTGCAAAATGATTTCGATGCCCAATTTAGCAAACTCTTGCTGCAATGTGAACCCGCGGTCACTTTCTTTATGCGCCAGGCGGTTCACACCTTCTATTACGGTGGTTCCTTCGCAACAGGCTGCCAGGGCTACGAGTGGAGGAAACAGGTCCGGACAATCATTCGCATTAAAATGAAATGCTTTTAAAGAAGGCGATGGTCCTATTTCAATCTGTTCGGGTTGAATGGATAACTGGCAACCGCAATCCATCAATGCCTGTAAAACGGCTTTATCAGCCTGTGTTGAAAAAACATCTAACCCTTTTACTACGATCGGGCCAGCGATGGCTCCTGCAACAAGCAGAAATGCAGCACCACTCCAATCGCCTTCTACTGTGTACGAAATTTTGGAATTTTGGAATCGGGAAATTTTGGAATTGGTGAACCCGAATTTCTCATGATTATCATTGTTTACTTCCCATCCGAAGTGTTTCATCACTTGCAGCGTAAGGTCGATGTATGGCTTGCTTTTTAAGTTTTTTACGGTTATGGTTACATTGTTTGCGTCGGCTGCTCCGTAAGCCATCAATAATCCGGTAAGGAACTGTGAACTCAATGAGCCATCCACTTCAATATTGGCGGGTTGCAAAGGGCCCTGTATCTGCAAAGGAAGTTTTCCGTTTTTTG
>JAQBNJ010000207.1 GCA_028288645.1 Sediminibacterium sp. | reverse complement strand
CTTTTAAATACCAAACGGCAAACACGGAGAAGACGACAAGGGTGATGACTTCCTGGGTGATCTTTAGCTGGAAACCGTTAAACCCATTGAGAAAACCCGCGCGATTGGCAGGCACCATCAGGCAGTATTCAAAAAAAGCGATCAGCCAGCTGACAAGTATGGCTTTCCAGAGCGGTATTTCGGTGTGTTTGAGGTGGCCGTACCAGGCAAACGTCATAAAAACGTTGGAAAGTACAAGTAATGCGATGGTTTTGATCATATATAGGTAAATTAGTAGTGTCTTCAAATTACTGCAATAAATGCAGATAGTTTTCCCCTTCGATTGCCAGTTTGCCATTAGATCAACTGCTGCATGAAAATTGCAGTTATTTAATTGTAAAACAGTAGAAGAATGAAAAAGTTCCAGGCAGTTATCAAATTTACGATGGATGAGCAGTTTATGTCATTTGTGCCCCCGCACCGCACCTATATCAACTATTTACTCAATAAAGGCATTATCGACAGCTATGCAGTAAGCATGGAGAGCCAGACCTGCTGGGTTACCATTAATGCAGACACAAAGGCCGAAGCTGATAGTTTATTGGCAAAATCCCCTCTATACAAATACTGGACCTACGAGATCGATGAATTGTTTGTGTATGATAGCCAGCATTACCGGCTACCAGCTGTTCAACTGAATTAATTTAAAATAAAAGCAAACTTTTTTTTGGAGGATACGCCTCAGCCCCTATTTTTGCACTCCCAATAAATAAGGGAGCATAGCTCAGCTGGTTTAGAGCATCTGCCTTACAAGCAGAGGGTCCGCGGTTCGAACCCGTGTGCTCCCACTCACTGAAACGCAGGCACAGTCTGCGTTTCAGCCTTTTTTCTTCTCTTCAGGTTTGTAGCAAAACCGATTACCGCTAACAAAATCGCTAACAAATTAATGCTACAATCCTATGGTATCCCTCCCCAATGGCTGCTATTGCACAGAACTAAAAGTCAATCCCTCAAACTGGAAAGAACCTGAAGCGCCAATGGACCAGGACTGGTTTATTTGGTACCGGTTCTATGATCCTGCGGTACTTGACGACGACGGAAAGATCAAACCGAAACTGGTACCCGTAAAGGGGATGAATCATTTTAAAAAGATCTCAGAGCGCCGCGACTTTACCAAGCGTCTGATCAAAGAAGAATTATACCAGCTGGAGAAAGAAGGTTACAACCCGATCACCGGTTGCCACAGCACGGGCACCGAAATAAATGAGAACATGGGATTTTGCCAGGCGCTCGATTACGCATTCGATCACATTTCCGTAGAGCATCTAACTAAGCTGGATATAAAAAGTGTTCTGAAATATTGTAAGGACGCGGCGGAAAAAATGCGGGTGGCCACTATACCCATGAAGCAAATCAAGCGAAAGCATATACTGCTTGTTCTAGAGCAATGCAAAAAGGACAAAGCCAAGTGGTCAGACAACCTTTTCAATCATTATCGGAAATACCTCAGCCTTCTATTCGCTAACCTGGTGGAAGCCGAGATCGTGGATACCAACCCGCTGCGGGATCTGGCCAAGAAAAAAACGTTGAAACGGATCCGCCAGACTATCGATGATCAGGACCGACAGCCATTGGATGAATACCTGCTGGAGAATTATCCAACATTGCGGAGGTTTGTACATATCTACTACCATTCAGGAGCCAGGATCGCAGAACTTGTTTGTGTGAGGGCCTTTGATGTGGATCTGAAAAGACAACGCTACAAGGTGACGCTTAAAAAGGGCAAACAGTACCGAGAGGTCTGGAAGATTATCAAGGATATCGCCCTGCCATTTTGGGAAGATATCATGTCGCAAGCCTCACCGGCTGATTATCTTTTCAGCGAATTTTTAAAACCAGGAGTAAGACGAATCCCGCCCAAACATTTAACTAAAAGGTGGCGCATGCATGTAAAAGAGAAATTAGGAATTGAAGCAGACCTGTCATCATTAAAACACCTGAACGCCACAGATATGAGAGCCTTCCTGTCTGCCCAGGAAGTGGCCGAATTAAACAGCCACACCACCACGGCCATGGTGGTAAATATATACGATGTCAAAAACGATTACCGGGAAAATGATAAGATCAAACGGGCCAATAATTCATTTACCGGCCAGCCTGCAGTCGATGCACTGCCATTAACCGGATGCGTTGAATGATCAACGCATATAGTACAAGGTGTTTAGTTTCTTTTTTCATATCGCAAAGGTCCAGCTTTGAAATTATCAGGGTACCGTTTTTACACCTGATTTTGGTATTTTACAGCATGAGTCAAAATATGCGTGCGGCTATACAAGATGAATACATGCGCCGGCGCCACGATTTTATAATTGCTTCAATAGAAGAGCATTTCGGCAGGAAATTGGATTACTGGAAGGATCTCCGCAGGTGGTCCACGGTGGCCGAAGGACAGACGATAGTGATACTGGTTGATGGGCAAAGAATTGGTGCGGTTGTAACTGATTACCCAGACAATGTGAGCAGAATAGAAGATATCGAAATCAAGTTCGTGCCGGAAGTAAAAAGCCCAGGATAAACATCCCGGGCCCGGTATTAAAAATACCCCCCAATAGAACAAGGTGACTATTCAGCAGCTTCAATGATCAGGTAATATTCTTTACCTACTTCAAACTGCGCATTAGCTTTTGGATTCACACAATGCAAATTCAAACTCCCACCAGGAGTGCTGTTAAAGAAGCTGGTATTTTCATCGTGCTCTCCCATTGCTGTGACAGCCTGGAACGACACGTTTTCACCAGGTCCATAATAGCCGCTTGTTGGCTCTTTCGAAATGCAGGTGAATTTTGCTTTTACTTAGTTTCCCATAAAATAATAGTTCAGAACCGCTGTCCACCGGTTTAAATTTTATACTGTTACCTCGGATAATGAATAAACTTAATCCGAGCTCTGTTGGTAATAAGCACATGCTCTGCAACCCGGTCACCGTTAGAACTTGTTCCATCTGCGCTTGTATTACCAGCAATACCACTACTTCCGCCATCTTCTGTAACTATTCCGATATGATGCGCGTGATCATTCGCGTCAACATAGATATACAGATCATCCTTAATTGGATTGTCTGTTAGCCATCCGTTCTTTTTGGCCATGGCATACACATCCTGGCATGCACCTAAACGGGGTATTGGAGAGGATCCCTGAAAAAAAATATCAAGAATCATGGTGGCGAAATAGCAACACCAACTTTGTCCGGCGATACCACCACACCACCTTTGAATACCTTCTACTCTTTGTCCTGTATTTGGACCAGCCTCTCGGACAAATAAAAACTGCCTGGCTATTTCTGTTGGCGAATATTTCATGCGGTTATTGTGGCTTATTGTGATACCAATATTGTGCAAGGGCAATGCTTTCACCCACACTTAAATTCCCATCAGCGAGGTAGTATGCAAGCATGCCTGAGAAATCCACCCAAAATTTTTCCCATTCCGTGTCACTGACATCTTGCAACTTTTTACGCAAGGCCTGCAAGATCGCTTCAGGTGTTTGGAGATGTAGGAAGTCCTGCGCGAGGGCAGTGTTTTTTAATACCAACGGGATGGCCTGCCTGATCTTTGATACTATCAGATCATCCACACCTGTTGGGGTGATGGCTGTGATGATATCAACCACCGGGCTATCAACCACACTTTTGAGACCGTTAGTGACGCTGATAACAATTGGCAGAACCTTGTCTGCAAATTTGCCGGTTGATTTGAAAATTTTTCCAAGCCAGCCGAAAAGAAAGTTCCATAAGCTCATAGAAATTGGTTTTAATCTACGTTTACTGTATTTGCATTATTAACTACAGGTTTCTTGTCAGTTAATGCAGAATTGATAGTCTCATCCTTTCGGGCACTACTTTTGGAACTGCCGTATTGGTAGCCAATAATTGCCGTCAAGGTGCTAATAAGCGCCGTTTTGATTTCACCAATATTGTTGTTTTGCGCAACCTGTGGCATCAACGTTATCGTGAAAAAGAATGCGAATATCATCAAGACGATAATGCCCATCAGGATCTCGCTAAAAGTGAATTTTTGCATAAAGCTATTTTTGGTTAGAAGATAAAATGTCGAGGAACCCGATAATCAAAATGACTTCCTTTTTCTCGTTCCTGATCAGGGCAGTACGACAGCTCACCGGCGTATCAAGTTGGGTGATCCTGTTTTTATACCTGCAGCTAATCGAGAACTGAGATTCCGATTCGATCGCGTCTTTCCAATCAGCCATAAATCTGACAACATCATCAGGATGAATTGCTTTCTTCCATCCGTTGCCAAATGCTTCTTTAGGATCAGTGAAGCCCGCCAGCAATAGCCAGGCTTTATTTACAAAAGTGATCTCGCCATCAGCATCAGCTTTAAACATCGGTGTGCTTTGCAGATAAAAAGCGGTGTTGATCACATTGTTATTCATGTCAACTTTTCGATCAACGGACTGGATAGCCACATCCAGTTTAGTAACCTGGTCCCGCAAAGAATTCCCACCGTTAGGACGCATTTCTTTCATGATATCCTTTATGATATCATGATTCGCATTGGTTTTGTTTTCAAGGTTCTTGAACCATTCCGGCAGATTAAGGAAGTCCTTGATTCTTGTCCGGTACATCTTTCTGCTGAAGATGTAGATCGCCGAGAAAATGGCCCATAAGAAAGCCAACACTTCAAATATTTCCTTCGCTTTTGCCCAAGTCATTTCTGGTTACTTTTTACTTTAAGTGGTTAACGCTATCAATATTGTGAGCAATTACAAATAAATATCTCCTCACAGAATCAAGCTCTGGTTTGTGTTTAACAGTGTCGATTTTTGAAGCATAAAAATCAATGTTGGTCATGATGATATTAAAATCACCAAGTTTCATTTGAGCTTTTACAACTGTGTTTGGAGTTACTACAGAAGATTTCCCATAGTAATAAGTTCCGGTAGCGGTTGCTGCCAGGATGATCAATGCGATTACTGTTTTAATAATTGTCTTTTTCATAATAGATGTTTGTTGTTTTGGGGTGTATAAATTATTTAATAGCCAATCGCATTCGGTCCATAATGTCTTTTTGCGTTGGAAATTTGTCTGTGTAAAGTGTCGCCAGGTATTTAGTGAATAGCTCGGGCTTGCCGGATAAAGCATCAGTTTTAGAGGCAAATACCTTTACCGTTATGGATGTTATCCATTTGGTCGTGTCAACAGTTTGTCCTACCAACATGAAATTTCCGAATCGAATCGAACCAGGTGCTTGCACACTGACATTATTAATTACAGCATATACGTTTTTATAAACGTACATCCGCGCGCTGTCCGTGAGTGTAACATTTGTGGTGTCCTGAGCCTGCACAAAG
>JAQBNJ010000386.1 GCA_028288645.1 Sediminibacterium sp. | reverse complement strand
AGAAAGAGCAGAACTATATGATCTGGTTTACCGGCGGGCTGGTACAGGAAGCTGCTGCGCCCTCAGATGCCGGTGCAGGAACATTTTACAGCGCACTATCTAATATTGACCTGAAGATAGAAAACGGGAACCCCGGCGCCATCGCATTGCGGTCACATTTTGCGCAACATGGTTTTATCAGCCATTGTATCATCCATATCGGCGAGGGAAAAGCGGGCATATATGATGTGGGCAATGAAATGGAGAATGTAAAATTTTACGGTGGCGAGTATGGCATCACCACTTCCAGAACATCTCCCGGCTGGCCCATGATGATGGTGGATACCTATTTCGAAGGACAACGGAAAGCAGCGATACAAACGCGTGAAGCAGGATTGACCATCGTTAACCTGTACGCTAAAAATGTTCCCGTTGTGATTGAGATGCAGGAGAACCGTGTTGACCGCCTGTTTATAGAAAACTCTTTTTTCGAAAATGTATCGCAGGCAGCGGTGATGGTGAGTGTGGAAGAAAGCCCTTTTTCACAACTCAACCTGTTGAATATCGATTGCAGGAATGTACCCGTGCTCGTAAAATTCACTCAAAGCGGTAAACGCGTTGAATCAAAAGACAAGCTGTATAAAGTAAAAGATCTCACGTATGGATTTGTGATGGACGATATGGAAAGTCAGTCGCGGTGCAAAACCATCAGCAGGATAGTGCCGCTTGCTGCATTCCCTCAAAAATGGACGATGGATATCAAGCCGCTGCCTGATATGGATGACTGGGTAAACATTCGTGAACTCGGTGCAAAGGGCGATGGGGAAACCGATGATACGAAAGTATTCCGCGAGGCCATCGCGAAGCATAAAAATATTTATGTGCCGCAGGGATGGTACAGGTTAACAGAAACATTAAAAATGATGCCGGGCACAAAGCTGATCGGCTTACATCCTTTTGGAACTCAATTTGTGCTGAAAGAAAGTGAACCGGCTTTCAGTGGATTCGGAACACCCAAACCGATGATCGAGTCTTCAGCGGGTGGAGATGATATCCTGAATGGGATCGGCATTAGCACCGGTGGGTATAATTATCGCGCAGTCGGTTGTAAATGGATGTCCGGAGAGAGCTCACTGATGAATGATGTGAAATTTGTGGGAGGTCATAGAACCATGCGCAAACCCGTTCCCGCTGATGCATCTTCCTCACCCCGGCAGAATAACCGTACTCCACCACGCATCAGTACACCCGCCGATCCGGTTGCTGCACAGGGCATGGATCTCGCATGGGATAACCAGTACTGGAGCCTTTGGGTAACCGGCAATGGAGGCGGTACATTCAAAGATATCTGGACAGCGAACAGTTATGCGGCAAATGGTTTTTATGTGAGCCATACTTCCACGCCGGGACGCGTATACGCTATGTCATTGGAACATCATGTGCGCAATGAAGCGCGTTTTGAAAAAGTGTCTAACTGGAAAATCTACGCGTTCCAGTTTGAGGAAGAAGGGCGCGAAGGTAAAGACGACCAGATGGTTGAAATATCCAACAGCAGGAACATGATGATCGCCAATTTGTGGATGTACCGCGTGATCAGGGCGTCCACACCAAAAGAATTTGGCGTACGCATCTGGAACAGCGAACAAATCGATTTCCGTAACCTGCATAACTATACGCAGATACTACCGGTTATTGAAACACCGGTGTACGATGTAAACAAAGAACTGCCCGTCTATGATTGGGATTTTGCACGGCTCACGGTTTCAGGAAAAGAAAAAAGCAACAGGATGATCAGCCATCAACCCGGAAAAGTTGAACTGCTGGCTTCCGGTTTTGAATTTGCAGCGGGGGCCGCTAGCGACAGCAAAGGCAATGTTTATTTTGGCGAAAACCGGTTGAAGAAAATTTACAGGTGGTCAGCAGAAACACAATCACTTTCATTGCTGACCGATCATCCGTGGAAGCCGTTTACACTGAGTACCGATACAAGAGATAATGTATTAGTGATATTCAGGTACGACCCCCAGCCAGGTTACCTGGTAGATGGAAAACAGGAAACCGTTACACGGTTGCCGGATGATAATCCCATGTATAGCGGTTGGGGAAACAGTGGCTGGGCTGCCTGGGCCTATTCTTTTGATCCCGAAAATCCTGATGAAACCATGAAGCCCATGCCGCGTGTACAAACAACACAGGTGCCGCATGTCAGCAGGGTGATTTATCCTTCAAGCCGGTGGCGGGGTAATTTTGAGGAGGTTGTAACCTCGATGCCTGCGTACAGTTTCCTGGCACCGGATGGCGTTACCATTATTCCTGAGACCTACGACCTGGGCCGTTCCGCATCCCTGACCGCTGTTACGCCGGGCCAAAAGGATCCTGTATTTATTGTAAAAGAAAACAACAAAACAACGGTAAAGCTGAATGTCTCTGCCAACGGCAGGCTTATTGACCTGAAAGAAGTTCATTCCCAGGGCCAGTACAGCAATGTAGTGGATACCGATGGCAATCTTTATATCGCTGATGGGCAGATCTACATGTACAACAAGGCCGGCAATGAAATTAAGCGTATCAAAATGAAAGAACGCCCCATCTCTTTAGCGCTAGGTGGGAAAAATAAAAACATGCTTTTTATTACCACGAGCAGATCCTTGTACGGCATGGTTATAAAGTGAATACCATGCGAACGAAGGCGTATATAAGGATATGCTATCAGGAAAGAGGTTCAGGTTTGGGTGAGCTGCCAGCCGGTTTAGATTTATCATCCGGCAACGGAACAAATTCTTTGTTGTCATTGGGTGGCAGGATAATTCTTCCCTGTTTCCAATCTTCTTTTGCCTGTTCAATGCGTTCTTTACGTGACGATACGAAATTCCACCAGATAAAACGCTCACCCAAAGGCTCCCCGCCGAGAAGCATCAACGTGGTATGTTCTTTCGAGATAATTAACGGGTCCACGCCTTTGCTGAATACCAGCATTTTTCCTGCACCGTAGGTAACACCTGATAATTCTAAACTCCCCGCCACTATATAAAAGCCTCTTTCGGAATGTTCTTTTGGAAGAGCAAATGTTGCGCCCGGTTGGAGCACAACATGCAGATAGAATAAAGGTGAATTTGTTTTTACACCGTTTCGCAATCCATATGCATCACCGGCTATCAGCCGCATCCAAACACCTTTATCAGTATAAACAGGAAGTTGTTCCGGAGTATAGTTATTAAAAGATGGTGCAGCCTCCTCATCTTTTTCAGGTAGCGCAACCCAGGTTTGTATCATTTCAAGTAGTCCTCCTGCAAGTGCCGAAGGGTCCTCAAATCTTTCTGAATGGGCAATACCGCTACCCGCTGTCATCCAGTTAACTTCTCCCGGACGGATGATCTGCTCTACACCCAAACTATCCCTGTGTGTTACCTGGCCACCAAACAGATAGCTGACCGTAGACAAACCGATATGCGGATGTGGAAGCACATCTAAGGTAGAAGGTGGTGAAGGTAGATCTGTGATAGGCCCCGCATGATCCATAAAAATAAACGGGCCCACCATTCTGCGAAGACGGAAAGGAAGAACGCGTTTTACTTTTATCGCCGGACTGATAGCAGCGGTCCGGGCTTCAATTACCATATCAAGCATACCCTGGTTTTAAAGATTATTAATAAACCTGTCAGCATCCGGGGCTACCAGATCATTCCATTCTTTATGCCGCTCAAGATAGGATCGCACAAACGGACAAATCGGAACGATTTTGTAATGATTGT
This sequence comes from Sediminibacterium sp., assembly GCA_028288645.1. Classification (GTDB taxonomy): domain Bacteria; phylum Bacteroidota; class Bacteroidia; order Chitinophagales; family Chitinophagaceae; genus Sediminibacterium. Next base: position 5,856 of record JAQBNJ010000386.1, on the reverse strand, counting down.
CTTTTGCATACTGCAATGCCTTTTGTACGATCGCTCCTCCCACTCCTTTGCCTTCGAGTTCGTGTGGTACTTCAGTATGAATTAAAAAAATGGTGTGACCGGATAGTTTGTATTCTATAAAAGCTGTACTTCCCTCAATCTCTAATTCCAGGCGATTTGACTCAGTATTTATCCGCAGTTTTTCTTCGTCGTACTTCATGTAGACAGGTTTATTTATAACAGTGCTAAGTTATGTATTTAGAGAAAAAGGAACAATTAAAACGAACCATTCTCATTCGTTTATATCTTCATTGCAAATAATCTGCCAGCTTACAGCAACAGCGGTCCCGCAAAATTGATCACCGAAGGAAAAGGAATACCCAAACAGTTTTTATAATTACATTCGCTAATCACATGAAAAAACAATAACAATGGCAAACGTATCCATTTATTTAAACTTCGCAGGCAACGCCGAAGAAGCATTTAACCACTACAAAAAAGTTTTCGGAACAGAATTCGTCACCCCATTCGTGCGGATGAAAGATATGCCACCGAATAGCGCCGCGCCACCCCTTTCAGAAGCTGAGCAAAACAAAGTAATGCATGTAGCGCTGCCTATACTGGGCGGCACACTGATCATGGCAACCGATATGCTGGAAAGTATGGGTCACAAACTTGTGGAAGGCAATAATTTTACCATCAGCCTGAATCCAGACACCAAAGAAGAAGCCGACAAACTTTACAAAGATCTGTCCGAAGGCGGATCAGACGCAGTGGCGCCGCATGATGAATTCTGGGGATACTGGGGTACCTGCAAGGACCGTTTTGGCGTCCGCTGGATGTTCAACGTAATGAAACCCCAACAGTAACAGAACTGAACTTTTGTTTTAATTACCTGTTAGACCATTGGTAAATAATCAACATGGAAATTGGAATAGATAGTTTCGCGTCTGCCATGTACGGAAGCAAGAGCCTGAGCAGCGTAGATGCGATGGAGCAATTACTTGAGAGGATCGCGTTTGCAGACGAAGCCGGACTGGATGTTTTTGGTATTGGGGAGCATCATAAAAAAGAATTCCTTGACTCCGCTACGGCTGTGATCCTTGCCGCAGCCGCCTCCCGAACAAAGCGTATACGGCTAACCAGCGCCGTTACGGTATTGAGCGCCGCGGATCCTGTAAGAGTGTATCAAAGCTTTGCAACACTTGACCTGGTATCAAAAGGCAGGGCTGAACTTGTTGTTGGCCGCGGCTCTTCCATCGAAGCATATCCCCTGTTTGGTTTTAACCTGGAGGATTATGATGCCTTGTTCGCAGAGAAGCTGGATCTGCTGCTAACCATCCGCGACAAAGAATTTGTAAATTGGAAGGGAAGGTTCAGGGCGCCTCTGAACAATCAACCGGTTTACCCGAGATCCCTGCAGGAGAAATTACCAATCTGGCTTGGTGTGGGCGGCACACCGGAATCATTTGTAAGAGCCGGCATGTTGGGCCTGCCGCTGATGGTTGCTGTAATCGGCGGTGAGACGCATCGCTTCCGTCCCTTGATAGATCTGTACCGCAAGGCTGGAGACAAAGCGGGTTTTAAACCTGAAGACTTAAAAGTGGGATTACATTCACCCGGTTATGTTGCTGCAACAAACGAAGAAGCTGTCGCAGACTACTATCCCGGCTATGCAGAACTCTGGACAAAACTCGGAAAGGAACGCGGATGGCCGCCTGTAACCAGGGGCCAGTTTGATGCGCTCATTGCACCGAAAGGCGTGCTGGTAATTGGAGGACCTGAGCAGGTAGCCGAAAAATTGGTACGCCACAGCGAGGCATTAGGTGGCGTTGACCGGTTCACGTTCCAAATGGATAACGCGGGGTTGACTCACAAACAATTGATGAACTCCATATCGTTGATCGGAAGCAAGCTGATCCCGATGATCACAAGGTGAACGCTGTTGCCCGTTCTGCGCCTGGAACAGGCCTTCAAAAGGTTTTAACTGTTCCGGGGTATGCGCTATTTCCACTTTTACAACCGGTTTGTAATCCTTTGCTTTTCCCCATATATCATTATTACCCATTGAAAATTGTCCGATAGATCCGGTGGAATCGCTTTTAAAGTTGATCCTGGGTGGGCTGCCTTCATTCGCGTCCTTATTGAAAAAAATGAATTCCGATTCGGGTGTTAAACGGATCTCGTTATTGTTCCACAATAATTTACCTGAAAGTAATTTTTTGCATATGGGTATCTTCAAATCTACTAACGCATACCCGGTCTAAAAATCAGATTTTCTACAGAATTATGATGATTTTTCTTTTGCATTTCTTTAGCAGAATATTAAACGTACTTTAATCACAAACCGTTGAAAATTGTATCTATCTCTCAACCCTAATCCATACATATGCGAATACGCTGCGCTTTACCGTTATTTCTGATGATCTCATCGTTTACAGGCTGGGGAACTGATATTGAAAAAGCGCAACAACAGGCTGTTGCCGAACACAAATATATTCTTTTGAATTTTTCAGGTTCAGACTGGTGCGGCCCCTGTATAAAAATGCATCATGATTTTTTTGAAACTGCTGGTTTTACAAATTACGCTGACAAATACCTTGTTCTTCTCAACGCAGATTTTCCAAGACAGAAAAAAAATCAATTATCCAAAGACCAACAGAAGCAAAATAATAAACTGGCCGATAAATATAATTCGTTGGGAAGTTTTCCATTCACCGTTTTATTGAACGACCACGGGACCGTTTTAAAACAATGGGATGGTTATCCTAAAATGTCGGCTGGAGAATTTATTGAAGATATAAAAAAGACAACCGATGCTGGCAGGTAGTGTAATAACCAGGCAACAGATACATAAACAGGTGATGAAACTGATGGGCAACCGCTTCGAGATAAGCGTGGTTTCGGATGATGCTGACCGGGCAGAAACACGAATCAGTGAAGCGGTTACAGAGATAAGACGCATCGAGCACCTATTGACAACATTTGATGAAAACAGCCAGACCAACCTCATCAACAGGCAGGCTGGTATTGCGCCGGTAAAAGTTGACAGGGAAGTATTCGATATCATCCAAAGATCCATCCGCATCTCACAAATTACACAAGGCGCATTTGATATCACTTATGGATCAATTGATAAGAAGCTCTGGAACTTTGATAAGAATATGACCTCATTACCTGATGCAGCCATAGCAAAACAGTTGGTTCGTTTGATCAATTACAGGAATGTGCTATTGGATGAAAACAACTGCACCGTGTTCTTAAAAGAAACCGGTATGCGTATTGGCTTTGGCGGTATTGGCAAGGGATATGCGGCGGAACGGGCCAAATATATCCTGCAGCAAAATGGTGTGAACAGCGGGATCGTTAACGCTTCCGGAGACCTGGCTGCCTGGGGACAACAACCGGATGGTAAAAACTGGACCATTGGAATCGCCAACCCTGATATGGCGCAACATGCATTGGCTCATCTTGATATTACGAACATGGCCATCGCCACTTCGGGCAACTATGAAAAATTTGTGGTGATCGATGGCAAAAAATATTCGCATACTATCAACCCTAAAACAGGCTTACCGGTTACAGGTATTAAAAGCGTAACGATCATCAGTCCTAACGCAGAGATCGCCGATGCCATGGCAACACCGGTGATGATCATGGGAATTAAAGTGGGTTTGGAAATGATCAACCAGATAAAAAATATTGACTGTATTATAATTGACGACAATAATCACTTATTCACTTCTAAAAACATACACCTGAAATGAGAAACAAAAAAACGCGGGCAAAGACCACGGCTTCAATTGCTGTAAGCATTGTAGTGGTCTCTTTACTAAGTTCATGCAGCCCTGTGAAAGAATACCAGAAAAATAAATTGAATGACGGTGAAATGGCATTGGGTAACCGAAAAGTTGAAAAAACAGAACTCAGTTTTCAATCATACCGGGAAGGCGCATCCGGCGCGAATGCAGGCAAAAGTGGTGGTGGCTGCGGATGTAATTAATAACTGAAGACGATCTAAACAAAAACAATGAGAAAATTATCACTTGCCGTAATCGGCATGTACCTGAGTATATTGGCTGCATTTTCGCAAACAACCAAACCGGCTGATACTGCTTACAAAAGCCGTACACTAAGTTTTGAAGAAGCCAATCTTGTATCAAGTTATTACACCCAGAACGGCAATAACTCTGCGGTAACGGGTGGTATTGGTTCAGAAAAATTAAATGACTTTTCTAATTCCATCGAGATTAAACTGCATAACTGGGATAAGAAGGCCAGGAAACATACGTACGATTTTGAACTGGGCGTTGATCATTATACGTCTGCTTCCTCAGATATGATCGACCTGAAAGCAAATTCATCCGCTTCGCACGCTGATAACCGCATATATCCTTCTGCAAGCTGGACAATGGAGAACGAACAAAAAGGACGCAGTATCGGCGCTGGCGGATCGATTTCTTATGAGTATGATTATGTCTCCTTTGGCGGTCATGTTGATTTTTCCAAAAAAACAAAGAATAAAAGTGGTGAGTTCAGCGGCAAATTTTTTGCCTATTTGGATAACCTGAAATTAATTTATCCCTTGGAATTAAGAACCGGCAGCACGTCACAACGAGATGAACAATATGGAACTGTTGGACGAAATACTTTCGGTGCATCATTCTCTTACTCGCAAATAGTAAATGAACGATTGCAATTAGCTTTCCTTTTGGATATGATCTACCAGGAGGGTTATCTCGGGCTCCCCTTCCACCGCGTTTTCTTTACAGACAATAGTGAAAAAGTGGAAAATCTGCCTGGCAAACGTTTCAAGGTTCCCATTGGCTTTCGCGCCAACTATTTCCTGGGCGATCATGTGATACTGCGCAGCTATTACCGGTATTATAAAGATGATTGGGGACTCGAATCGCATACTGCCAACCTGGAAACATCCATCAAACTTTCACCATTCTTTTCAGTAACACCTTTTTACCGTTACTATACACAAACTGCAGTAAATTATTTTGCCGCTTACCAGGCGCATAAAACAACTGACCAATATTATACCAGCAATTACGATCTATCGAAATTTACGAGCCAGATGTTTGGGGCAGGCTTACGCTTAACTCCGCCCGCAGGTGTATTCGGTATGGAGCATTTGAATATGCTGGAAGTAAGGTACGGGCATTACACAAAAAACAATGGCATGAATTCAGATATTATTTCACTGAATTTACGTTTTAAATAATCTGTTGGTGAGCTGTCATCCTGTGTTTGCCGGATAAATGTATCCATTCAATAAATAAATCTGCTACGTAAGCAAAAACAGAATGACCAGTAGCTATATAAAAAGGAGACGTTAACAACTTTTCCTAAGAATTGCCCTTACAATTCTTGACACGATAATTGATACCAGCAACCATACCACGAGTATCCATTTGGCAAGTGATACCCAATAGGTAGATACAAATGCATGGTCTGAATGATAATGCCTGAAATCAAACAACAACATACTATTCTCCGTGATATCAAGTGCACCGGTTACAAAACAAAAAAACAGGTTCATGCGAAGCACCGCATTAAAGAAATTGCGGGTCTGTCGCTGCATTTCGTGGTACGTAACCATAAAGAAACAGGCTACATAACAAACAATAAACAGAAAGTCAACTTTGGTATTCAGTACCGCCTCGCAAAGAACTGTACGATGCCCAACCTCCACATCAGCATAGGCGCTCAGCATCTCTTTGTCCTTGCCATTCTTTCCCAGCTCAAGCGTCATGATATGAAAACCGGGTGCGGCTGTTTTTAAACGGCTATCCTGTACAATGAACCAGACTATAACAGACAACAAACCGATCCATGCAGCAATTCGTAGTAGTTTCATATTAATGTTCC
>JAQBNJ010000367.1 GCA_028288645.1 Sediminibacterium sp. | reverse complement strand
AATGGCGGGCTAACGGCCTATAGTGGTGCATGGACAGAGAATGAAGCCATCCATCTCCTGAAAAGAACCCTTTTCGGGGCCACCAAAACGGATATCGATTATTTTACCTCAAGAACATTTCAGCAATCGGTTGATGAAATATTGAACCCCACCTCACCACTTCCTGATCCGCCGGTAAAAGAATATACAACACCCGCCAATGCAACAACACCCGATGCTGCTGTATTACAGGGCAGCACCTGGGTTCTTGACCCGAGCACAGATGGAACCGTAAACAGTTTGCGTATCGCCTCATTCAAAAAATGGTGGATGGGCGTGATGATCAACCAGGACAGGAGCATCCGTGAAAAGATGACGCTTTTCTGGCACAATCATTTTTCCACCGAGACCAATGTGGTGGGTAATGCACAGTTTGTGTATAGCCATCATTTGTTACTGCGCACTTATGCGTTGGGAAATTTTAAATCGTTAACACGCGCGGTAACGATCGATCCCGCTATGTTGGTGTACCTGAATGGCGAACGAAATACCAAGAATGCTCCCGATGAAAATTACGGCCGTGAATTACAGGAATTATTCTGTTGTGGAAAAGGCCCCGATTCTTTGTATACAGAAGCAGATGTAAAAGCTGCTGCACAAGTATTAACAGGATGGAAGAATGATGCGATGACACTTGCGCCAACTTTTGTAAGCACACGTCATGATGCAACGAACAAACAGTTCTCTGCTTTTTATAGTAACACGGTTATACAGGGAAAAACCGGCGCTACGGCCGGTGATGAAGAACTGGATGCATTGCTGAATATGATATTCGCTACACAGGAAGTTGCTAAATATATCTGCCGGAGATTGTATCGCTGGTTCGTGTATTATGACATTGATGATACGGTGGAAGCCGCCATCATCACACCACTGGCAAACATGTTACGTACAAATAATTATGAGATCAAACCCATACTCGATACCCTGCTAAAGAGCGAACATTTTTTTGATGTACTCGCCAAAGGTTGTTTGATAAAAAGCCCTGTTGACCTGGTGGTAGGAACCTGCAGGGAACTCAATATTGCTTTTCAACCACCATCTGATTATATCTCTAATTATGGTTTGTATAGTTACCTGGCTACCTGGACAGCAAACATGCAACAGAATATCGGCGATCCGCCGGATGTGAGCGGGTGGAAAGCCTATTACCAGGCGCCACAGTTTTATGAAGTATGGATCAACAGTGATACACTTCCCAAACGCAACCAGTTCACGGATATCATGACACAAACCGGGTACACATTCAATGGAAAAAAAATAGTGATTGATGGTGCAGAGTTTGCAAAAACATTGTCCAATCCCGGCGACCCGAATATATTGATCGATGATATCCTGAAAATTATTTACCGCATGGATATTTCTGCTGCATCTAAACTACAGTTGAAAACAGATATTTTATTGGGCGGCCAGTCGAGCGATTATTACTGGACGGATGCATGGAATATGTTCATCACCAGCCCGGCGAATGCGGCTAACACAAACACGGTAAAGGCCCGCCTGCGCGACCTGTTGAAATATTTTATGGACCTGTCTGAATACCAATTAGCTTAAAACGTGCATGATGAAAAGAAGAGATTTTTTACGCAATACTTCTAAGGGTGTGCTACTGCCTTCACTGCTGGGTGGTTTTTCATTCCGTGCATTCAGCGCAGATTCGGCTATTATGAAATCGTTGTTGCTGCCTGTTACAGAAACGGATCATGTATTCGTGATCATACAACTCAATGGCGGGAATGATGGATTGAATATGGTGGTACCGATCGAGAACTTCAACAATTATGCAAACGCAAGACAAAATATTTATATCCCCGAAAAATCGTTGCTTGCGCTGAATGGCAAAGCGGGATTGCATCCTTCGATGGTTGGTATGAAAGCCATGTACGATAAGGGCCAACTGAAAGTGGTGCATTCTGTAGGTTACCCGCAACCCAGTTTCTCGCATTTTCGTGCAACGGATATATGGATGAGTGCCAGCGATAGTAACCAGGTTGTAAACAGCGGATGGGCAGGAAGATATCTCAACTATGAATACCCCAATTTCCCGAATGGGTACCCTAATGCAACTATGACGGATCCATTGGCGATACAGATTGGGTCCGCCACTTCTTTAACCTTGCAGGGGCCGGCGGTGAGTATGGGAATGAGCATCAGTAACACGAGTAATTTTTATAACCTCATCAATGGCATACAGGACCCTGCGCCGGATACACCTGCGGGAAAAGAACTGAGCTTTATCAGGATGGTAGCGCAGCAAACACAACAGTATGCAACGGTTATTAAAGATGCCGCAACCAAAACAGTACAGCAGGTAAGTTATCCCATAAAAAATTCTTTGGGTGACCAGTTAAAGATCGTTGCGCGGTTGATCAAAGGCGGTTTGAAAACAAGGATCTACATGGTGAACTATGGCGGATTCGATACACACTCCGCACAAGTTGACAGCACCGATACAACTAAAGGCAGCCATGCAAATTTGCTGATGAACGTAAGCGATGCGATCAAAGCATTCCAGGATGATCTTAAATTTTTAGATATCGAGGATAGGGTGGTGGGTATGACGTTTTCAGAATTCGGCCGACGCATCAAAAGCAATGGCAGCGAAGGCACTGATCACGGCTCTGCAGCGCCTTTATTTATTTTCGGCAAAAATGTATTGGGTGGTGTATTGGGTGATACACCGGTACTTCCTGTAAATGCGACCGTAAACGATAATATTCCTTTTCAATATGATTTCCGCAGTGTGTATTCAACCATACTTTCCAATTGGTTATGCGTGAATGACCTCGATCTCGAACAGATCATGCTGAAGAATTTCCAGATACTGCCATTGGTAAATGGCGGCGGCTGCAAGAAAGCAGTAAATCTTTCGGGCGATCTTTTGATCAGCAATTATCCCAATCCATTTACCAGTTCAACCGTTATCACTTTTTCAACAGCCGGTGGTCATACACTTATCCAGATCATGGATACGATGGGCCGCGTGATCACTAATCTAACCGATAAAGAATACACAGCCGGAACCTATACCGTTGTTTTTGATGGCAGTTATTTGCCAACCGGTGTGTATTATGCCAGGCTGCAAAATCTTGCTACGCAGCAGGTGAGGGCGATGATAAAAGCAAGATGAATATTGAACACGAGGAAACGAATATTGAACACTGAGCAAGGAATTTTGAATGTTGAA
>JAQBNJ010000340.1 GCA_028288645.1 Sediminibacterium sp. | reverse complement strand
ATTAAGAATTACAACAAGATGTCTGTAAAAGATCTCGAAAAGATCTCACCCAATATCGGCTGGCCTAGCCTGCTTGACAAAATGGGTATTAAAACAGATAGTGTGAATGTATCTCAACCAAAATATTACCAGGCATTGAGTGCATTGCTTGTTTCAAAACCGATCGATGTGTGGAAGAACAAAGTAAAATTTGATTATATCTCCAACAGCGCTTCTCTCCTGAGTAAGGCATTCCGCGATGAACGTTTTGCTTTCGGTAAATTATTCTCAGGAATGAAAGTGCAGCCTGAACGCTGGAAAAAAATGGTGACCTTATCAGACAATGATTTGCTGGCACAGTTATATGTAGAAAAATATTTTCCACCTGAAGCAAAAAAACGAATGGATGAGCTGGTAGAGAATCTTCAGAAAGCATTCAAAGCAAGGATCGCGAAACTTGACTGGATGAGTGATACTACCAAGCAGAAGGCACAGGAGAAATTAGCCGCCTTCCTTAAAAAGATCGGTTATCCTTCTAAATGGAAAAGTTATGGTGATGTAGAGATTAGCCGCAATAATTTCTATGAGAACATGCGCAGTTTTGCCAAACACGATTTTAAGGAAGGGATAAAAAAAGTGGGTAAGAAAGTCGATAAAACAGAATGGCTCATGACCGCACCCACTGTGAATGCGTATTATAACCCCCCGTTCAACGAGATCGTTTTTCCTGCGGGCATTTTACAGCATCCTTTCTTCAATATGACCGCAGATGATGCCGTTAACTACGGTGGTATCGGCCTGGTAATAGGCCATGAAATGACACACGGTTTTGATGACCAGGGCAGACAATACGACCTCGAAGGAAACCTGAAAGACTGGTGGACACCAACAGACGGAAACAAATTTAAGGCAAAAGCAAAAGGCGTAGTTGATCAATACAATGCATTCACGATCCTGGATAGCCTGCATGTGAATGGTGAATTGACACTGGGAGAGAACCTCGCAGATATCGGCGGCCTCGCCATTGCATGGGATGCATTCAAACTGACCGACCAGGGCAAAAGCGATAAAAAGATCGATGGCTACACACCTGATCAAAGATTCTTCCTCGGTTTCGCGCAGGCATGGCGTATAGTGAACCGTCCTGAAAATGTAAGAACAGGAATTACCACCGATCCACATTCGCCTGATGAGTTCAGGGTGCTGGGGCCATTATCAAATTTTGATCCGTTCTATGCAATCTATGGCGTTACTGAAAAAAACAAAATGTATCGCAAGCCTGAAGACAGGGCGAAAATCTGGTAGAAATTAGCACACAGATGACACGGATTGAACGGATTAAAACGGATTAGATCCGGGAAAATCCGTTCGATCCGTGTCATCCGTGTGCCATTTCCTCCAAACACAAAGGCCGCTTCTCCCGAAACGGCCCCGTGCTGCTGCTTTCCTCATGTAGTGCTATAACTTAAAACTCAAACCTCCGTGAACTATATATTTACCGTAGCCTCCCTCCATAAATATTCCTGTGCTTTTTGAAAGATGGATATTCACGCCCAGCCCAACCTGGTAAGCAAACTGGTTAAGGTCGGAGAGATATCCCATTTTATTACCATTGGCGTCTGTATAATCCTGCTTCCATACATTGAGGCCTATAGCTGTCCGTAGATAAGGAGCTACTATTCCGTTGGTCGGAGCGTAATTCATCAGATTCAACATCACGCTCCAGTTGTCAAGTGAGCCGTTCATTGCCGGCGTTGTGGAATTGTTGTAATTAAAGTAGTTCGCGCTCACCTGGCCATGTGTTACCATCAACCCGATACTCGAGCTGCGGCTGTATTGTACATCAATGGCCCCGGTGATCGGCCCGGTCTGGGTAACCGGCCCACGGTAATAATTGTAAAACCCTGCCAGTTCATTGGCATCCAGGTTTGGAAAGCCATAGCCAAGGGAAAGATGAACCACAGGATCGAATTTGGGTTGTAATTGCCTTTTCACAATCCTCCTCGGTTGCCGGGAGGGGTAGCTGCGGCCATACCCGCCACGAGGGTAACCCGGACTGATGATCACCTGTGCAGAAGCAAATTCCATAAAACCAACCGAAAAAACCGCCATCAACAACCAATATTTGCGCATAGTATCTTTTTGGGTTAGGATAGCGATTTAAGGACCCGGTTTAGCCAAAAACTGTTAAAAATTCCTGGTTTTTACATTTTTTGGCAGAATGTTAATTTTTCTTTTCCACAACAGCAGTTTGGTCCAAAATTTGTTTTTTAGATATCTCATCATTCCTTACCTTTGCCATCCTTAATTTTGGGCTATTTAGCGGGTGGACATTTTTATCATTATCGTTTGAATGATGAATGCGCCGATTGTACGCTAAGAGAATTCCAGTTCTCCCCAATTTTTTTTCGCATAAAAACCGGTTTTCATACATATGTCTACAACTACATTGAACAACAGGGTCAACTTCGGAAAGACAAGACACCTCGCCGATGCACCTGACCTACTCGACATTCAGTTAGAATCATTCAGAGAATTTTTCCAGTTAGAGACCACGCCCGATAAACGTAATGTGGAAGGGCTGTTCCGTGTGTTCAAGGAGAACTTTCCTATTACTGACACGCGTAACATCTTTATGCT
>JAQBNJ010000317.1 GCA_028288645.1 Sediminibacterium sp. | reverse complement strand
CTGCATATTCTTTTTCTGGAAATCCATGGTGGCCAATGCAGATTTGAAATTGAGCTTCGACTGTTCTACATCGCTGTCAATGGTGAGTTTCAGGTTATCGATCTGGTTCTCTGTCTCCTTCAATTCTATCCTCGATCTTGCGATACGTGCGCTCCTGGCAAAACCATCAAAAATAGGAATGGATAAATTGATACCAACATACGAGGTGGTGAACCAATCTCCCTTTCCAAAGAAATCGAATGTGTTTCGCTGCGCATTCTTGCTGTAATTACCGGTCAACGAAAGGATAGGAATATAACTTAGCTGGTAACGTTTAATGTTAAACTCATTGAGTTTTTTCATAAGCGATAACTGCTGGAACTCTTTCCTGTCTGCATATTGATAAGAGGTATCGTTCGTAAAATCTTCCTTGATCTGTGCTTCATCTATCTTATCCGTTAACAGTAAAGTATCTTTTGCCGGCATACCCATTAATGTTTTCAATCCCAGGTAGCCGATACTGATGCTGTTCAGCGCTTTTACTTTTTCCGTTTGCAGGTTCGATAACTGCACAGATACTTTATCAACATCTAATTTTTCAGCAAAACCGTTCTTGAACAATTCATTTGCATCATGCGCTAATTTTTCAAGGCGCGCAATATTGGCATCCAACAGGTCGATCTGTGTTTTACTAACCACCAGTTGGTAATAGATCTTATAGATATTGGTCTTGATCACTTCTTCCGTTACTTCCATATTCTTTGTCTGGAACTCGATGGAAGTGGTTCTGGCTTTCAACCCGATAAATACCTGCCCGTCAAACAAGGTTTGCTGCAACTGGATACTGGCATTTGAATTATACTTGGTACCAAACTGCACAGGAATATAGGTTCCTGCCGGCTGGCCAAATACTTCGCCGGGAATCAACGAAGTAGGGATGTCGATATACTTTGTCATACCCACTGTTCCCGTAATGTTTGGCAATGCCGATGCAGTGATCTCGCGGTTGGTTTGTTTCTGGCTCTGAATGTTTAATAATGCATTTTTTACCTGTACATTATTTTTCCGAGCATACTCAACAGCCTGTTGAATAGTAAATTCATGCCTGGTTCCTGTCTGTGCATTCACGGTGCCAATCATTAGCGCCAGCCATACCAGCCATACCATTCTTTCGCGTCTTCTTTTTTTCATAAGGTTATGGTTTTTTGTCTTTGTAGCTTGTATTTCTGTATCATTTTTTGCCCCTTTGCCGAAGCGAGGCCGTATAAAAAATTATCTGTTATCTCTGTTACGATCGCGGGTAATGTGTGCCTGCCACCAGGAAAAACTTCCGGGTTAAATATAAGGAACACCGAAGCGAGCCTGAATCTTGCCATGATATCTGCCAGCACTTCTTCGCGGTACAATCCTTCTTTTTTGCCCCATTCAATATTTTCTTTGATGAGTGAATAGAGGAAGGAATTCTTATGATCGTTGTATTTTTTAAAGGCGCTGGGATGGTATTTCTCCAGGTCAAAGATCAGCGCGGGATTCATAGTCGTCAATAGTTCCAGCAGCATATCAGTTGCCATGAATATTTCATGGATGGCATTCTCGCTTTTCTGGCGGTGCTGTTTACATTCAACCTGTTTTCCGGTGATCTCAATGGTAATCACGTCTTCAACCAATGCATCTTTATCTGCATAGAACTGGTAAATGGTCTTTTTGCTCATGCCCAAATGGTTGGCTACCTCGTCCATGCTTACGCTGCGTATGCCATAGCGCATAAACAGTTCATGCGCTTTGCTCACTATTCTTTCCTGTGGTTCCATATTCTTCATAACGGCGGCAAAACTATGGAAACTTTTTTCGTAACCAAAGTTTCCATTGAATTATTTTGATTATTTTTGTGTTAAGCGGTTGGTATTGTGGATAAGCGCAAAGCGCCGCAGGAACCCATTGCCGTTTGTTTAGACGGATGAGAAGCAAAAAAATTTTATTTCCACCTGAAAGCCAGCCAGATAGTAAGTGGTATAGCAAAAAAGGCAGCTTAGTGATCCAGGATGCTGAAACACAGGTGCAAAAAACAGCTGGAATACGGCCAAGACTCGGTTTAACTGGATGCAATTCAAATTTTCGCTGATTTGAACAACATAGTCACATAGAAAACATAGGATTTCACATAGAAGAACTATGTGTTACAACTATGTGCCTATGTTCCTACTGTGGTTAAAAAAATGAACAAACACAATGCGAAAATTTGAAATGCACCTGTTTAACTTACAGAAGTCCTGAATTCTTACTTACTTTACACTTTAATTAACTGCATGAACCAGGCGCAACGCCGGACCACTTTCCGGGCTTATTTAAAAAAACTACTCCAATATTTTTTCCAGGGGCTCATTGTATTGTTACCGATCGGGATCACGATATGGGTAATACTTGGACTATTTAATTTTGTAGACAGCATCCTCCCGAATATCGTTCATGCGGTAGCTCCCGGCTTTCTGCCGAAAGATGCAGAAGGCAACCTGAACAGGGTTCCCGGCCTTGGCTTTATTGTTGTGATCGGCCTGGTATTATTTGTAGGATGGGTCTCTTCTTTTTTTGTGGGCGTAAGGCTGGTTGCCCTTTTGGATTCGATATTGGAAAAAACACCCGGTATCAAGTTCATCTATTCTTCAGTAAAAGATTTTCTCGAAGCATTTGCAGGCAATAAAAAGAAATTTGACAAACCGGTTCTTGTAAATGTTGATTCAACAGAGGTTTGGCGTATCGGCTTCATCACGCAACCTAACGCACATGAATTCGGGCTGCCTGATCATGTTACGGTATATGTGCCGCATTCATATGCTATTTCGGGTATCACTTATATAGTACCGAGAGAACGCATCAAATTACTTACAAACGTTAGTGCTGCCGACGCCATGAAGTACACGGTTTCGGGTGGGGTGACGGATGTGCATGAGTAGGGACTGAGGCCTCGATGCTAGATACTGGATAGCGGATGCTGGATACTAGATGCTGGCTCACTCTAAGGCTGCAAGTGCTTTCTACGATCCAGTATCCAGCATCCAGTATCTCTCCTTCATTTCCCCCAAATCATTTTACTTTGCAGCTTCAAGCAACCAGATGAGCGTATATAATTTTAATTCAGGTCCATCCATCCTTCCACAACCCGTGCTGGAAGAAGCGTCACGCGCTATTTTAGATTTTAATGGCACGGGCCTTTCCATTTTGGAGATCGGCCACCGAACACCCATGTTCCAGGATGTTTTACAGGAAGCCATTTCATCAGTTAAAAAATTGATGGAACTGGATGATTCGTATGAAGTATTATTCCTTCATGGAGGCGCCACTACACAATTCATGCAGGTGCCGATGAACCTGTTGGATGCGGATGAAACAGCCGCTTATTGCGATAACGGCATCTGGGGAAAGAAAGCATCTAAAGAAGCATCCCTTTTTGGAAATGTAAATGTAGTTGCAGATACCTCAGACAGGAATCATACTTATATACAGAAACAATTCACGGTTCCTGCTGATGCAAAATACCTGCATATCACCACTAATAATACGGTAGAAGGAACTGAGTGGCACCAATACCCCGATATTTCTGTTCCGTTGATCGGCGATATGAGCAGCGATATCTTCAGCCGGCCGGTTGATTTTAAAAAGTTCTCTCTTGTTTATGCGGGTGCCCAAAAGAACATGGGCGCTGCCGGAGTTAACCTGGTGGTGGTCAAAAAAGACGTATTGGGTAAGATCAAAAGGCCGATCCCGACCATTATGAATTACCAAAAACACATAGAAGCAGGTTCCTTAATGAACACTCCGCCCGTTTTTGCCGTATATACCAGTATGCTCACCCTGCGGTGGATACTGGCAGAGGGGGGATTGGCTGAAATGGAGAAAAGAACCATTGCCAAATCAGATCTTTTATATAGTACGATAGATAGCCTTCCCGTATTCGAAGCCCGTGTGGCCAAAGAGGACCGCAGCCAGATGAACGCGGTTTTCTTCCTTGCCAACCCGGAACTGGAAACGCCTTTCCTTGACCTCTGTAAAAAAGAAGGCATGGTGGGTGTAAAAGGTTACCGCACCGTTGGAGGCGTAAGGGTAAGTATGTACAACGCATTACCGATCTCAAGTGTACAGGTATTCTGCGACCTGATGAAAGATTTCGCATTCCGAAAAGGGTAAATTGTTAAAACGCGATCCCCTAAACCCCTTTTCCCTTAGTTTTGGACCCAAAAACGATTTTGGTCGAAATATGTTAGTGGCGAAAGACGATATTATTAAGGACGAGATCCTGAAAGAAGCCCAAAAACTCTTCCAGCAGTTCGGTGTGAAAAAGACAACCATGGAGGATATTGCCAAAGCTATGGGCAAGGGTAAGAGCACGCTCTATTATTATTACTGCAGCAAGGAGGAAATTTTTGATGCAGTGATCTTACGGGAAATGGACGAAGTATTCAACCGTGTGAAACTGGCAGTGGAAAAAGCCGGGAGTGCCGAAGAAAAACTAAAAGCTTTTACACTTACTAAAATAAAAGCGGTTCAGAAACGTGTTAACTTATACAAGATGGTAAGCGGCGAAATGCACGATACCATGCGTTGTATGAAACACCTGCATACCGAGTACGATGCCCAGGAGGTAAAGCTGGTAAAAGATATTTTACAATTTGGCGTGAACAACGGCGAGTTCAGTAAGCTGATCGGAAAGGAGTTGGATATATTGCCGTCTGTAATGGTAAGTTCACTGAGGGGTTTGCAACGGGATATGTTCATTGATGCGCGCTATGCGAAACTGGAACTGAGGATGGAATCGATCATAGGAATCATGATCAAAGGTTTACGTAATAACTAAACAAACAATAATCCAATCCATTTAAAAATACACAACATGAAAGAACACATTCAACCGGCGGATGGAAAATTAGGGATACTCCTGCCCGGCCTTGGCGCTGTTGCAACAACCATGATCGCGGGTGTAATAGCGGTAAACAAAGGTTTTTCACAACCCATCGGCGCTTTAACGCAAATGGGTAGTATCCGTTTGGGCAAGCGTACAGAGAACAGGTATCCTTTGATAAAAGATTTTGTGCCGCTGGCCGAACTGAACAATATCGCTTTCGGCGGATGGGATGTTTATTCCGATAACGTTTACGAAGCAGCGATGAACGCGAAAGTGTTGGAGCCTTCCCTGTTACAATCCATCAAACCCGAACTGGAAGCGATCGTGCCGATGAAGGCTGTGTTTGACAGATCATATATCAGGAACCTGGATGGCCATAACATCAAAGAAGCAGCTACTAAATATGAGCTTGCCAAACAGGTGATGGATGATATCGAGAACTTCCGCGATGCCAATGATTGCAGCCGGGTTGTGATCGTTTGGTGCGGTTCAACGGAAAAATATATTGAGCAATCAGCAGTGCATGAAAGTATTGAAGCATTTGAAGAAGGGTTAAGAAACAATGATCCGGCTATCGCGCCAAGTATGATCTATGCTTATGCTGCACTTACATTAGGGGTACCATTCGCCAATGGCGCACCTAACCTCACCTGCGATATTCCTGCCTTGATCGACCTGGCAAAAGAAACAGGCACGCCTATCGGCGGAAAAGATTTCAAAACAGGCCAGACCCTGATGAAAACCATACTGGCGCCGGGTTTGAGCGCCCGTGCACTAGGTATACGCGGCTGGTTCTCCACCAATATTTTAGGTAACAGGGATGGTTTGGTTTTGGACGACCCGGATAATTTTAAAACAAAAGAAGTTTCCAAACTCAGTGTGCTGGATGATATACTCAGGCCCGATATTAACCCGGAATTATATGGTGATCTCTATCATAAAGTGCGTATCAATTATTACCCGCCACATGGCGATAATAAAGAGAGCTGGGATAATATCGACATTTTCGGATGGCTCGGTTATACCATGCAGATCAAGATCAATTTCCTTTGCCGCGATTCAATTTTAGCTGCGCCGATCGTGTTGGATCTTGCTTTATTTATGGATCTCGCGAAGCGCGCAAATATGACCGGTATACAGGAGTGGTTATCATTTTATTTCAAATCGCCGCAAACTGCGCCGGGCCTGCGTCCTGAACATGATATTTTTAAACAGCTGATCAAGTTGCAGAATACATTGCGCCATATTATGGGTGAGGACCTGATCACGCACCTTGGATTGGATTATTACCAGGACCTGGTGGAAGCACTATGATGAACATTTATAAATGGATATCATCATGCTTCGGCATCGGTTACCTGAAAGGTGGCGGGACCGTAGCGGCCATGATAACCTGTTTGCTTTGGTGGTTGGTACAGCGGGATGGAAATTTTAATTCGGCAATGATCGTTGTTACAGCAGCGATCACGATCATCGGTATATGGTCATCAACGATGGTTGAAAAAGATTGGGGTAAGGACAGCGGCAAGGTTGTGATAGATGAAGTGGCGGGTATGTGTATCAGTTTGTTGTTTGTCCCAATAACGGTACAGTGGATCGTTATTGCATTGGTGCTATTCCGTTTTTTCGATATCGTAAAACTCCTGTATATCCGGAAAGCAGAGGCATTGCCGGGGGGATGGGGTGTAATGACAGATGATATTTTAGCCGGTGTATACAGCAATATCGTATTACAGCTGATCATATATTTTATATAGGCATGGCAACATTTATTAAAGCACAGGCATCATCTTTAACAGCAACGGTCGTAGATTTTACGGTGACTGTTTTGTTGAAAGAAATGTTCGATTGCTGGTATTTGTTGGCGAGTATTTTGGGTACCGTGAGCGGCGGTGTGGTAAATTTTATGATGAACCGCTCATGGGTATTCAGGGCGCACGATAAAAAGATCCATTACCAGGCGATAAAATATATCATCGTATGGATCGGCAACCTGGTATTGGTTTCAGGAGGTGTTTTCCTGTTAACGAATTATGGCGGCATCAGTTACGTGGTTTCGAAGATCATCGTATCGCTGCTCGTGGGTTTTTTTTATAACTATTTTCTACAGAAAAAATTTGTGTTTAAATAATTGACAATGAAAAGTAAAACGGGAACGGGATTTCTTACAGGCATATTACTATTATTCGGGTTCATGGGATTCGGTCAAACGATCGTGAAAGGTGTGGTTACTGACGCAGTGAGTAACCAGCCACTGCAATATGTAAGCGTAGTATTTAAAGGTGGGCGCGGAACGATAACAGACAGCCTGGGACAATATACATTGCGCGCAACATCTATCAGCACGCCTACCATACAGATCACTTATGTAGGATATAAAACAATTACCAAAACCATCAACCCGGGTACCACGCAAACCATTGATGCTGCGATGGAGACCGATCCGAAGGCGACGAATAATGTAACGGTAAGCAGTAATAAGCGGGCGCCCTATCGCAATAAAGGAAATCCTGCAGTGGACCTGATCAAGCGCGTGATACAGAACAAATCGATCAACCGCACAGACCACTACGATTATGTACAGTACGATCAGTATGAAAAATTGGAAGTGTCCGTCAGCAATGTCTCTGAAAAGCTGACGAATAAAAAACTGCTGAAGAACTACCAGTTCCTTTTCGAGAATCGTGATACTACAAAGATGGAAGGCAAATCTTTGTTACCTGTTTACCTTGAGGAAACAATATCCAAACAATATTTCAGGAAGAAACCCGAGAAAACAAAAAAGATCATTCTTGGCGAGAAACGCGTGAACTATGGCGAATACATTGACAACGGCGGTGTAAGCAGTTACCTGAACCGGTTGTACATGGATATTGATATCTATGATAATGACATTCCTTTGTTCACTTACCAGTTCCTGAGCCCGATCGCTGACCTGGCGCCTACTTTTTATATGTATTATATCCGTGATACCATCACAGATGCCAGTGGGCAGAAGCTGATCAAATTATATTTCACGCCGCGTAATACGAATGATCTTTTGTTCAGGGGAAATATGTGGATCACCCTGGACGGTAATTATTCTGTTCAGAAAATGAACATGTTCCTGAGCAAGAATGCGAACCTGAATTTTGTTCGTGAGATGCATTTGGACCTTGATTTTGAAAAAAGCGAAGACAACCGTTACCATCTCAGCAAGAGTAATATCATGGCCGATGCAAGCATCACTAAGAATTCAGCAAGTGGCTTCTTTGGAGAACGGACGGTATCATTCAAGAATTTCCAGATCAATAAACCATTGCCCGATAGTGTGTACGACGGTCCAGCATTGGTAAAGCTGGAAAAATCAGACCAGCACCCTGATAGCTATTGGGAAACCAACAGGCACGATACACTAACCAAAACAGAAGCAAAAGTTTACAGCAATATCGATAGCCTGGAAAAAATGCCTTCATTCAGAAGAACCATGGCCATTGCTACTTTCCTGTTGGCAGGCTACACATCTTTTGGCCCGTTTGAACTTGGGCCGGCCGCAGCATTCTATAGTTTCAATCCAATAGAAGGATTTAAACTTCGCCTGGGCGGAAGAACAACACCCAAGCTCAGCAAACGTTTATATTTTGAAGGATACGGCGCCTATGGTTTTAAAGATGACAAATGGAAATATTTCCTGAGTTCCACCTATTCGCTCAATAACAAATCGATCTATGAGTATCCGCTGAATTATATTAAAGTAGGATACCAGCACGATACAAAAATTCCGGGGCAGGAACTGCAGTTTGTATCAGAAGATAATTTCTTATTGTCTTTCAAAAGAGGTAAGAATGATAAATGGCTATCCAACAGCACTTTTAACGGGGATTATGTACACGAGCTGGCCAACCATCTTTCGTATACACTTGGATTCAAGAACTGGAAACAGGAACCGGCGGGTTCTATCGTATACACTAAGGTTGAGAACGGCACTAATGTAAATGTTGATAAACTGATCACGAGTGAATTTTCCGCAGAATTGCGCTGGGCGCCGCATGAACAGTTTTACCAGGGTAAAGTATTTCGTATTCCTATCATTAATAAATATCCCATTTTCACGCTCCGTTTTATCGCTGGTGTAAAAGGGATCTGGAACAGTCAATACAATTACCAAAACCTGAGCGCGCGTTTTGAAAAACGTGCATATATGTCGCAGTTGGGTTATAGTGACCTGATTGTGGAAGGTGGCTATATTCTCGGGAAACTTCCTTATCCACTAATGACCATTCACCGCGCCAACCAGACCTATGCTTACCAGTTGAACTCGTATAACCTGATGAACTTCCAGGAATTTGTAAGTGATCATTTTATTGCATTGAGCATCGATCATTATTTCAATGGATTGTTCTTTAACCGCATTCCGTTGCTGAAACAATTAAAACTGCGTGAAGTGGTTTCTTTAAAGATGATCTATGGAGGAGTGAGGGACGAGAACAAACCTTCGAAAGATCCAACCCTGATCCAATACCCAACGGCTGATGGGCAGGCAACTACATTTTCACTGGAAAGAAAACCATATGTGGAAGGAAGCGTAGGCATCACCAATATATTTAAATTGATACGCGTTGACCTGGTTAAAAGGTTTAATTACCTTGATCATCCTTATGTGGCCAGTCTTGGTATCCGTTTCAGGTTTAAGTTTGATTTT
>JAQBNJ010000279.1 GCA_028288645.1 Sediminibacterium sp. | reverse complement strand
CGCTGATTTGAACAACATAGTCACATAGAAAACATAGGATTTCACATAGAAGAACTATGTGTTACAACTATGTGCCTATGTTCCTACTGTGGTTCAAAAAAAACGAACAAACATAATGCGAAAATTTGAAATGCACGCCTTTGGAAAGTTTCAAACTTTCCAAAAATTTTCTAAGTAATTTCACAAAAACGTTTACCATGACAACAGATCAGATCGCAAGACGCCTGGTTGCACTTTGCCGCACAGGCGATTTTGAAACAGCGCAGAAAGAATTGTTTGCAAACGATGCGGTGAGCATTGAACCTTATGCAACACCTGAGTTTGAAAAAGAAACAAAGGGGCTTGATGCCATTATACAGAAGGGACATAAATTTAGTGAGATGGTTGAAGAAATGCATGGCGGCGATGTATCAGATCCGATTGTTGCCGGAAAATCCTTTGCCATGGTAATGCGGATGGATATGACCATGAAAGGCAAAGGAAGAATGGATATGTCTGAACTATGCGTGTATGAAGTAAAGGATGGAAAGATCATATCGGAGTCGTTCCATATGTAATTATAGGGCGGGTACTTCCTGGTCGATCAGTTCTTCTTCTTCAGGCAAATCATTTTCCTGCAGCAATTTTTTTCTGATCGCTTTCGCCGTCTTATGTTCACCGGTATGGCTCCATCCGGGTGGCATGAATACGTAGAGGAATTTGTTTTTGACGCCGGGTGCGTTGATCACATCACGCCCCAAGAAAATGATCTCGCCAAAATATACATCCCAGAAGTTTTTGTGGTTGACCTTTCGGGTGATGCCATATTCTACCGGCTCATTGTGTTGTTCATGTTGCAGGGTGCCGAACGACCTGTCCCAGATATTTAGCAGGTTGCAAAAATTAGTATCCATATACAAAGGGTTCCTCGCATGATGCACGCGGTGATGTGATGGTGTGAGGATGAACCTGTTTAAAATACCCAGCCTCGCATCTTTCATAATATTCGGTCCGATATGGATAAAGGTTCCCCAGGTACCATCGATGAACATGATCAGGAATAATAGCGGTGGATTTACACCGGCCAGTATGCAGATAGAAGTACGGATTACATCGGCATAAGGCCCTTCTAAAAAGAAATGCGCGTAGGAAACACTGAGGTTCATGCTCTCGGGCGCATGGTGACTTGAATGCAGGCACCAGAACAAACGAACTTTGTGCGCGAGAAAATGATAAATAAAATGTGAGAACTCCCAGGCAACATACCCATAGATAAGCCAGTACCAGGTAAAGCTGGTGGTTATTGCAGCGTACTTACTTAGTGCTCCAATACAAAAAGAGATAGCAGCGATGGAAATAAAGCGGCCGATAAACCGGTTGAAAACAAAAATAAGAAAGGGTACTTTGTAATCTTCTATTTTAAAACGTTTGTAAACAATTGCACGTATGATCTCGATGAGGAGAAGAAAGGGAAGAACAGGGAAGATGCAGGCTTTGATACCTTCGAGCGTGAGCAGTTTATCATATTGACCAGATTGAAAGATCTCGACAATGGGATTCAATCCCCAGAACGAAATAAAATCGTGGTAAACGATCCTGAAAAAATTTGTGAACATGGACGACGAATTAAATATCGTTGCAAAAACGATACTAATATACACAGTTTTATTCTCCGGTGTTTTATCCATGTACGAATAGTAAATTGCAGGAACAATTGTTCCCAATGAAAAACATAGCAACGGTTTTAATTCTCCTGACACTTTTTTCTTATACACCTGCCAAAAAGAAAACAGTGATCGTATGGCAGCCATCGCACCAGACCAATACCGGTAAGGATTTTAGTGAGGCGGCCGTAAGCAATGCCATTGCAGAAGCGGCCATAGCAACCAAACCCAGGTTCAGCGAATACAAAGTGTGGAGTTTTGGCCGGAAAGACCTGCACAATGCAGACAGCGGCAGCAATACCATGATCGCACATACAACAGCAGTAGTTGATGGAAAAATATCCGGTTATGCCTGGGAACTACAGCAATCCAACCGCCGCAACCCGGATGTGTTCATTGCGTTGCACAATAATGGGGGAACCAAGCGCCATGCAATATGGGGTTATATACATTATGGCGATGCGCATGAAGCTGAGAACCGTGAACTGGCGGCGGAATTGATCGCTGCTGTATCATCTGTGACAACCCTTGAGAACCGCGGTGTACTATTAGACAGTACCACCGGTCGTAATGATTACCGATGCGCAACAACAGGAAAACTTTCTTGTTATAGTCTGGATGAACATGTTAATACCGCCCCTATCCGTGTTTTGCTGGAAATTGGCGACAACGCAGTGAGCCATGATTTTTTACAGGATCCTGCTAACCAGCAAAAGATCGGTGAAGCGATCAAGAAAGCATTGGTGAAATGGTTGGAGAAAAGGCAATAAAGTCCTAAAGAAATTTGTTTCACGCAAAGACGCCAAGGAGCAAAGGCGCAAAGGGGAATACTGAAAGGAATTTCTTTCTCTACATATTTGAAAATATCTTTGCGCCTTTGCCTCTTTGCGTCTTTGCGTGAAATCAACTCACTGATTTTAATACTTTATTATTCATAAAGAGAAAGCCGATTCTTCAGCAACCGTATCTCATCCTGCATGTCTTTTACTCTTTGCAGTAAATGCCTGATCGCATCAATGCCCTCGAGATTTATTTCAAGTTCGTTGTGAAGACGTAGTATTTTTTCCGCTTCGCCAAGCTGATCTGCAGGCAGGCACTCAGCGTCATTAATGCGGATCACTTCTATCAATCCAAAATGCTGTAAGGAACTGATAAAGGATATCGTAACACCATGGTGTTGACAAAAAACATCTATGGGTATATATTCCTGGGTTTCCATATAGATCTTTTTATTTTGACAATTGGGCCAGTTGCGTGAACAATTCTTTTTGCTGCTCTGTAAGATTGGTTGGAACAAGAACCTGGTAGGTAATGAACAGGTCGCCAAACGCGCCTTCTTTTTTGTAAACAGGAAATCCTTTGCCTTTTACCCTTGTTTTACTTCCGTTCTGTGTTTCGGGTTTTACTTTCAGTTTGATCTTTCCATCCATCGTATCCACCATGATTTCACCGCCAAGTACCGCAGTATACAGATCGATGTTTTCCGTGACATGCAGATCATTACCCGATCTTTTAAAACGTGCATCATTTGCAATATTGAAGGTTATATAGAGATCGCCGTCAGGCCCGCCATTCATGCCTTTCGCACCGTATCCCTTCAATTTAATGGTCTGGCCATTTTCGATTCCAGCCGGGATCGTGATACGGACGTTTTTACCATTTACAGATAGTGTCTGGCTATGCGTGGTATAGGCGTCCCGGAGGGAAAGCTGCAATTCGGTGTTATAATCCTGCCCCTTGAATTTTGACTGTCCGCCCCTACCTCCTCCGAACATGGATCCGAAAAGATCGGAGAAGTCGGTTCCCTCAAAATCGCCCGAAAAACCTTGCCCGCCGGCGAAACCCTGCCGTCCCTGTGCCTGCCGTGCCTTTTCATATTCCTCTCCGTGTTGCCAGTTCTCACCGTATGTATCGTATTTTTTTCTTTTCTCCGGGTCACTTAGTACATCATTGGCTTCATTGAGTTGTTGAAATTTTTTGTTCGCTTCCTTGTCGTTGGGGTTAAGGTCGGGATGCAGTTTCCGCGCGAGTTTCCGGTAGGCTTTCTTGATATCGTCTTCCGTTGCATTTTTATTGATACCAAGTGTCTTGTAATAATCAATAAATGCC
>JAQBNJ010000256.1 GCA_028288645.1 Sediminibacterium sp. | reverse complement strand
TTCACAGAGAGTTTTTTAAGTTTAGTTACCCGGTGTACCTGCTGATGTCGCCTGCACACGTTTGCTTTCGTCTTCCAACCCTGTTTTCCGCTGACGTGATGCTTTTACCTGGTTGCTTCCGAAACGGTATGCGAAATTCAGTTTTAACTGCCTGCTTTCAAATGCCACTTTTGTATGCAGCACCTGTCCGGCAAAATTACTTGTCAGGTCAGGGCGAAGGGTTTGAAAGATATCACTCACAGCTATTTTAAAATTACCTCGTCCCTGCATCACCACTTTCTGTATGCCCAGGTCCATGCTCCACATGATCTTGGTTTTAAATGTTCCCTGCGAAATAGATGGCGACTGGAAGAAACCTGTTGCTTCACCTGTCCATCCCTTGCCCAGCTTGAAACCATTTTGCATAGAATAATTGAAAGCAAAAACATCCACGTCCACCGTGCGGCCCACACCGAAATTGGCTTTGTAGTGCGAATAGTAAGAACTTGCATTCATGAAAGCACTATACCATTTTACCTGCAATGGGTAACTAACGTTCAGGCTGATGATATCCTGTGTAGCAAGATTCTTTTGCGTGATGAATGCTTTTGATTTTTCAGCCGTATCAATGATCTGTGTGAACACATCTCTTACATGACTGTAATTCAGGGCAAGAACCAGTTTATACTTTATGGTATTGCTGATGCCAAAACTATTTGTGTATTGAGGCGTAAGCTGTGTGTTTCCTTTCATGTACGTATATTCATCAAGCTTGAACTCAAAAGGATTCAGGCTCTGGTATGCCGGACGGTCAATACGACGGCTATACGTAAGGTTCCACTGGCTCATCGGGTTCTTGTTAAATGTGATGGCGGCGCTCGGAAAGAAGTCGGTATAGTTCCTGTCGAAAGTTGAATCATACGCTACATATGAACCGGAAGGTTTCCTGAACCCCGCTGAATGGCCCGAAGAATGTGTGTTCTCCACTCTCAATCCAAGCTGGAATACCCAACCTTTCATCGGCTTGTTATAATTTATATATACAGCGTTGATGTTCTCCTTGTAATTGAACAGATTACTTTTCAAAGTATCCATCAGTTTGCCTGATGTATATACGTTAAAGCGTTGGAAATCGTTGTCACTTGTTACATAAGAAACTTTGGCGCCGATACCTAACTTTCCTTTCTTATAGTTTTGTTCATAATCTGTTTTGAAAGAATAGATACGGATATCATTCGGCGCATACATCTGGTAAATTAATCGTGATGTTTCAACGGTGCCTGTTGAGTTAAAATAGTAATTCGGCTGGTATTGATCACTTCTGATCGTGAACGCACCATAGTCAACGTCCATATTAAAATCATGGCCCGATGTATCGCTGTATTTATAATTGACATTCGTGTTGATGCTGTTACGCTTAAACGTATTGTCTGTACCTGCGAACAAATATTTTACAGATGCCTGTGTAGGATTATAAGAGATCGGTGTTACGCTTGTTGAATTCATTTCGCCATGCGCAAGGTTCCCATTCACCAAAACACCAAACGTACTTTTGCTGTTGATAAAGTAGTCCATTCCAGCCTTGAAATTATGTGCAGTAGGGTGCGTAGTAAAAACGGTCTTCTGATCAAATAAAGTATCTAATACCACCCGGTTGATATTAATATTATTCTCGTTCTTACTCGTGCTAAAGTTATAACTGGAGAAGAGGTTTACTTTTTTATCGCGGTTATTCAGCGAGATACCGGTATTGTATTTAGCATACGTGCCAATATTATAGCCTGCATTGGCCGAACCGTTTGTGCCCAATGATTTGTTCTTTTTCAGTTTGATATTAATGATACCGGCATTACCCGCTGCATCATATTTAGCCGAAGGGTTGGTGATCAGTTCGATAGATTCGATCATCGCAGAAGGAATGGTCTTCAGGTTCTCTGAAAGATCTTTACCGCTCAATGGCGATGGGCGGCCATCAATATAGATCTGTACACCATTCTTACCGCTCAGGCTGATATTGTCATCCTTGTCAACGATCACACCCGGAGATTTACGCAACAGGTCAAGCGCATCACTTCCAGTCGCATTGATGGTTCCTTCAACATTCAGGATGGTCTTGTCCGCTTTTACTTCGATCATCGGTTTCTGGCTGGTTACAACCACTGCCTGCAGTTCTTTGGAAGCAGGGCTGAGTTCCATGGAAGGAACTGTATAACCGGTCTTCCCATCGTAATCAAATCCCGCACTTATACTATTTGCGTAGCCAATATGTACCGCACGTACACGGTAATGCCCGGCTTTGATATTCTGGAAAATAAAATTTCCATCCTTGTCTGAAGTAGACAATTTAATGATGGAATCTTTGGCAGCCAACAGGGAAATAGTAGCGCCTGTTACCGCTTTTTTCTGTTTGTCGTTAATGTTTCCGCTTATCTGCTGGGCGTTGAGCGACAGGGCTGTAAGCAGGAAAGCAACGGTTAGTTTGATCATCTTTTTCATGTTATGTACTTTGTTAGTATTGGATCGGTTGTTTTTATTACAGTGCAAATTATTTACTTGTAAATTTTTTTCCGCCTATTACTGACCAAGGGCAGGGATTAATGATGAACGTCTTTTGTCATTAAAACCTGATTTGGTTTTACAGATTGAAATAGTTTTGACTCCTACCTTATGTAACAGGTAACGGATTTCAAGGCATATTTTATAACTTAACACCAGGTATGACTGCCAAAACCAAGAAGATATTATTTTATGTAAGCAGGAATCTCCTGCTATACCTGTTTTTTATAGGCTTGAACTATGCGTTCTATTCGGTCAATTCAAAAAAAATGCCTGCGGAGAAATACAACCTCGCAACTGCTTATGTAATTGCCATATTCTTTATATGGTCAATGATCCACAATTCTATTCTGTTTGAAAAACTATTGCTCAAGAAGAAGTACCTGCTATATGTATTGTTTTTTATTCCGGGATTGGCTGGGGTAGTATATGGTGAATATTGGGTTACACACAGCCTGCATGAAATGCCTGGAAAACTACTTGGTGCTTCCATTGCATGTTTTTTATACACCTGTGCAGCATTGATCTTTTACCTGGCGTTTAAATACATCATGGAGCGAAGGAAATTTTATCAGTTGGGGCTTATGCAACGCGATATTGAATTGCAGCAGCTAAAGGCACATTTGAATCCGCATTTTCTTTTCAATGCATTGAATAATATCTATAGCTACACTTTACAGCATAACCGGTACGGAAACGAATTGATCCTGAAGTTGGCAGAATTAATGCGGTTTATATTGGATACCAGTGATAAGAACCACATCAAGCTCGAAGACGAATTGGGTTTTATTACCAACTACATCGTATTTGAAAGAGAAAGGCTTGGTGAAAGGTGCCAGATCAATTTTACTGTGACTGGTCAGCACCGCGATAAATTGATCGCTCCGCTGATCCTATTCCCTTTTATAGAAAATGCCTGTAAATATGGTGCTGATACGATACAGAAAACAGAAATTGATATTGCTATTGAGATCCAACCCAAAGTTTTAAAATTGATCGTTGGAAATAATATTGTCAATAAAACGCCACCTTCCACCAAAACGGGTTTACACAAAGCAATTCGCAGGCTTGAGTTACTGTATCCCAATAAACATGAAGTATTGATCACTACCGACGAAAATAAATTCAGTGTTGAATTAATTTTACAGTGTGATGAAAATTAAAGTACTGATAGTTGATGATGAACCCCGCGCACACTCCGTGCTTCAGAATTATATTGCCCGTATGCCGGAACTGGAACTGGCGGGCGATTGTTTTAATGCGATTGAAGCCTATCAATTCCTGAAAAAAGAAGAAGTAGATCTTTTGTTCCTGGATATTACAATGCCGGAAATTGATGGGTTTGGATTTCTCCGTATGCTTGAAACACCGCCAAACGTAATATTCACTACAGCGCATTCTGAATTTGCAGTGGAGAGCTATGATTACAATGCGATCGACTACCTGAAAAAACCGATCCCCTTTGAGAGATTTCTGAAAGCGGTTAACAAAGCAGTGCACCAGATCGAAAACCATGTTGCAACTGTACCGCAAAAAAGATCGATTGAATTAAAGATAGACGGAGAGCTGCAGCCTGTTCAGCTGGATAAGATATTTTATATACAGAGCCTTGGCAATTATGTAAAAATTTTCATGGACAGGAAGAGTTTTCTTACCCAGGTAACAACCAAAGAACTGGAAGACCTGTTGCCAAAGAATGCATTCCTTCGCATTCACAAATCTTTTATTGTAAACCGTTCCCGCATCAGCCATGTGTCTGATGAAGAGATCGTTCTTGGAGAAACCAGGCTTCCGATCGGCAAGACATTCAAAAAATATGTAAAGGAAACTGTG
>JAQBNJ010000190.1 GCA_028288645.1 Sediminibacterium sp. | reverse complement strand
CCACGAACTTTGCTGGTCATCCCCGTTGGTGGAGGGGTGCGCTGGATGGTTTCCCCGCGCATAGCTGTTAACGCCGAAGCCTTAATGCGTTTTAGTTTTTCGGATTATATAGATGGATTCAGCTATGCAGCTAATCCCAAACATAACGATGGCTATTATGGTTTATCACTTGGTGTCGGTTTTATACTTGGTGAGAACGGAATGAAATGTCCCCGTGTTAGAAAATGAATTAGGTAATTGTGTGGGAGAACAGGTATAAGATATCCGTTTACAAACGTTTACATACGTAAGTAAATGTTTAATACCTTTTAGAATAGTTGTCCGTGGATATTTTTATCCAATGGAATCAGCTATTAAGAATATTAACTGCCGGGGATACCTTATTTCTTTGCATTGCCAGAGATCAATGGATATAAGGAATGTTTCTTTGGATGAGGTAATTGGCACAGTTAATTTTGGTGAAGTGATCGAAAAATATGACGCAGATAAGCCCTATCCCAGTAAATTAATTCTTAAATTCGTTAATAACAGGCCCTTGCACGTTGTAGTATCGCAAGACCCTGTTTCGTTCAGATGCATTTTGATCACAGCCTATTGGCCTGATCCGTATAAATGGCAACCTGATTTTAAAACCCGGAAAAAAGTACGATAATGGAATGTGTGATTTGTAAAATAGGAAACACCCAACCGGGGAAAACAACTTATTCCATTGTTAAAAATAACCGCATCATTGTTATAAAGGATGTAGATGCAGATATCTGTGAAAATTGCGGAGAGGCATATTTCAGCGTCGAAACATCCAAATGGCTTTCCCAAAAAGTAGAGGAGGCTTTGCAAAGACCATCAAGCGAAGAAGTAAAACAAGGTTGATCTATTTTCTGCACTCATTATCTTTCATCACACGGATTCCGGCGACCACATTTTTGATATTGGTATAACCGTTCTCCGTTAACAAATAATTTTTCTTCTTTCAAGGTACTGGTTCTATCAATCAAAAATCCCTGCGTTGAAAGGATATCTTTCAACGCAGGGATGGTGAATAGTTTATACAGAAGATCAGTTTTGTGTAAAATGATCCCTCACAAATGCATGTTGCTGGTTCTCGGTCATCTTACCCGATGCCTTTACTTCTATATTTATCTTATCAAAATGATGATCGGCTTTTAAGAGATTGAACAACTCGAGTTTTGCATCAGTGGGCCCGAACAGGATCACCGCATCGTATTCTTTAATGGAATCTCCAAGTTTTTTATAAAATGCAGAGGTTTGATGTTGTTCTTTATTGTGCATCCCATATTCTGAATTACCAAGTGTGTCAGCTTTTTCTTCATGGGTAAATGCCGATTCAATGATCTTCGTTTCATTGGACTCTGTAGAGTATTCCATCAAATGCGCACTGGCATGGTCCATCCAGATACCCAGGTTTTTTAATTGTGTCATGTGGTTTATTTTTTTGAATGAAATATTTCTTTACTGAACTCCTCTGTGAATCTCCGTGTACTCTGTGTCTGTGGTGAAAAAAGTGCTTGCGATTTCGAAATGCTTTTTTCACCACAGACACAAAGAGCACAGAGTTCCACAGAGAACTGTCCAATTCAACGTGCTTAGGGTTAATACCGCGACGCGTTAAAGATTATTTATTCGGTATGATATCAATGATCACAGTTCTGTTGTAAAAACGTTCTTCCACCAGGTTATTTTCAAATGGCGACATGCTTATATCTTCACCAAATCCGTAGGTCTCGAATTTTACACCTTTTTTACCTGCATTGGCCAACGCGCGCTCAAGTATAGCCTGCGCATCTTTTGCCCTGCCATTCGATAAAATAAGGTTGTGTTTTTCTTCGCCAATGATATCGGTGTGGCCATGGATGATCACGGTTGCATTTTCAGGGATCAGCGCTGTTACCACATCGGCCAGGAACTTTTCATATACTTCCTTGGTTTTCGATTGATCAAAATCAAACAGGATACTGTAACGCAGGCCAGCCTGTTTTGTATCTTCTGATTTCATCAGGCTAACGGAACTTTGTTTCGTAACGGTGCGACCGGTTTTTGTCTGGCCATTCATAACAATAGTATAATTCCCCTGGGTATTATTTGCAAGGATCGTTTTTCCAGATATCGATGCCTGGTCCTGCGTATAAGGCCCGTAATGTTGTACTGTACCTTTTTCGTCGGTTACATCAACGCTCCAGCTATTCAATAAGTCATTGGCGCCTTCGTTCGTAAATATCACGTGGCTATCCAATGGATCTGTTTGATAAGAGGTGATCTGTACCGGTCTCAGGAAATCCGAATTTGCTCCGCCTACCTGCAACATTAATTCCGGTGATGAGCTGCCGATATCTACTCTTCTGTCACCTTCACGTAATAGTGCAAGTTCCCTTGTGCCACCTGGCTGTTCTGATGGGATCATGGGCTTGTGTCTTCCTTCTGTTGTGATTCTGTTAGGATCGATCCCGAAATTTGTTACTATATATTTTTTCACATTCTCTGCCATTAATTTGCCCTGTACCGGATCTTTGTCTGAAGCACCTGTAAGAGTGATACTACTTTGTGGGTTAGCGCGTAAACGATCACCCATGATGTTTATGATATTATGATATACTGCAAGCTGTCGCGCGGAACGGCCACTATTTAAATTGTTGGGTTGATCCTCCTGTAGCTGGGCTTCTTTGAAAGAAGCTGCCTGTGATTGATTCAACATTACATAACGGTTCGGTATCTCACTTGAACCCATATCAAAGAACACAGATTTACGCAGCGGGAAAGTTTCTTTTACCTGGCGGTTAAGCGGAACTTCTTTAGGCGCACGCACAGAGAACTGCACCTCTTTTTCTACAACAGGCGCAGGTATTGTAATGGTTTTGGTAATAACGGTGGGCTCCATTACGGTTGCATTTGGAATGGCTTTTTTACCTGTACCGAATTTAAGCGCTACTCCGGCACGAATGGTATAGATGGAACACGTTTCTATTTTACGCGGGCTATTGATAAGATCGGTTTGAAAGGAAGCAAACGGCGATAAGGTCATTTGTGTTTCAGCCGTTTTTTTAGAGATGGGAATATCTATACCCAAACCTGCCTGTGCAGCAAATACAGTTTTGCGTAGCTCGCTCCAGTCTGCTTTTGTATCGGGTTGTTTGGCTTGTGTATATTCAAATGTTTTCGAAACATTAAATGCGATCGTTGGGCCGCCGAATATGTAAAATGCATTTGAAAAAGGTGCGATGCGCAAACTGGGTTCAACCACCACATAGCCGATGTTTGTTGTTAAATTGGCCGGGCAATTACATGGTGCCAGTACTTCATCAAATTTACCACCGCGGTTATCGTAAGCTACATTTAGCATTCCTCCCCATACTTTGCCAGGGCGATATTCTGCTAACACGGAAGCGTAGGGTTTAATACCTTGTCCTTTATGAAATGCTGTAGGAATGGTTAAGCTGTTATTGAGTACCTGTGTAGTACCACGGAAAGTATTAAAATTGGCCGCGCCCGAAACGCCGAACCACCAATTCGGTTTAACCCTTTGCTGCGCATGGGCAGTGATGCCTGTAAAGATCAACATCAGAAAGAGGATGGAGATCTTTTGATTTGTTTTATAAAGATGTAACATATTTTTCTTTTTAAAAATGAATGCGGTTATTTTTAGTGATGATCCCGCTAACCAGCGGGATCATGCTATTCAGTTTATTGATTGTTGATGGTTGTGTTTACCATAGTAACAGAAGCGACCAATGAGATCACCCTTCCGTTCACTATAGCTTGTGGCCCGGTAACGGATGCTCCCGGATTGGAGATCGTAACGCCTGAAGTAGATATAACGGTTCCTGTCATAACACCTCCACCTGCGTAGTTGATAACCGCAGCGCTGCCAACATACCAGAATACATTTTTAGCTAAAGCACCACCAATCAGTTTAACGCTTCTTGCACCTGATGGTGTACCTACTGTTAAGCCTGCGGCTGTCTGGAATATCCATGTTGCATTTGGATCTCCCTGCGCATCAAGCGTAAGGTCTAAGTTTGTGATCTTAAACGTACCACTGGCTGACTTATAAACTCCAGGGGGTAGTGTTAATCCACCCAATTCACCTGCGCCAGGATCAGTACCGCCTGGTTTTGATGCCGGTGAAATACTGAGATATGCCGCTTGCGCATCAAGAAGGCCTTTATCAGCGATTGCTTTTGTGACTGCGTTTCCTCCGAAAGGACCGCCCGGCACAAATATTACTGGTGGCGGTGCATCAGTATATATCCTAAGTTTCACATCCCCGATATTCAATGGCGTTTCAGTATACTTATCTCCCGTTATATCATGAAACCCGGTTATTAAAGTAGAAGCGGCAGTAGTGCCGATGCTGCCATTATTAATTACGGTATTGATACCCTGGTTGGTGATTCCTGCGTTTCCACCGAAGGCGCCGAAGTTAGCGGCTGTGCCCAGGTTCACTACCGGTATCACTACTGCTATAGGAGTAAAATTGGCAACGATGTTTTTATTCGAATTCATTGTTATGGTCAAAGGGTTGGTAGAACCCGTTGCGTCTCCACTCCATGAAGTAAATGTGTATCCCAGGCTGGCAGTTGCAACGAGTATTACTGTTGTACCGCTGTCATAAGAAGCCCTGTCTGGTGTTTTGGTTACTGAACCACCGGCTGTTGGACTTATCACCAGCGTTAATCCATAACTGTTCAATGTGAAGTTTGCTACCATCACCCTGTTTCTTGTCATACTCACCTGGTAAACTGCGCTTGTTGAAACGATTGTTCCGCCATCGGTCCAGTTTGTAAATGTGTATCCTGTTGCAGGTGTTGCTGTAAGAACAACCTGTGTTCCATGATCATAGGTGGGCTGGTTCGGATTTTTGCTGATCGTTCCTCCGCCTGCTGGATTGGCCGTGGTAGTTAATGTGTAAGTATTGATAGTAAAATTGGCTACTATTATCCTCGTTGCGGTAATAGCGAACGTATAACTCGAACTCGTAGAGATCACAATTCCGTTCTCTGTAAAATTAGCAAAGGTGTAACCGGTGTTTGGAGTGCCTGTGATCGTCACTGATGTTCCCGATGTATAAGATCCTGAGCCGCTATGTGTGCCACCGGCTGCGGGACTTGATGACAACAGTACCGCGTATTGCAACGCAGGTATCGCAGTAAAATTTGCAACCAGCGTTCTGTTGGCCGTTATGGTAAATTGATAGCTTGAGTTGGTTGAAACAACAGTTCCACCTTCTGTCCAGTTAACGAATGTATATCCCGGGTTCGGTGATTCGATCACGGTAACCGTTGTGCCTATATTATAAGAGCCGGATCCAAAAGTTGACCCGCCTGCAGCAGGGCTGGATGATAATACAACAGCAAATTGTGCAGGAGGAATAATGGTAAAGTTTGCGACCAGCGCTTTGTTACCTGCCATGGCAAACTGGTAACCCGGACTTGTTGAAAGAACAGTTGTAGTTGCACTGTCTGTCCAGTTCGTAAATGTATAACCTGTTTTAGGGGTCGCGCTCACTGTAACTGTTGAACCTTGTGCAAATGTGCCTGCTCCGGTAACTGTTCCACCAGCGGCGTTATTGACAGATAAAGTTATCTGTGGAATGGTAGTGAAGGTCCATACGTAATCTGCAACCATCGCAGTATGGAATTTATCCGTAGCGGTGGTTGTGATGGTTCCTGTGTATTTGGTAAACGGTAAGAGTGCAACATCCGGCTTAAAAG
>JAQBNJ010000223.1 GCA_028288645.1 Sediminibacterium sp. | reverse complement strand
TGCTGCCCACACCGGTTATCTGGAAAGCAGGCATACCGCTGAAAATACCATTTGACCACAAAGGAAAATCGCCATGTTTTTTCTGGTACTCATATGAATTCTGCGCCATGGTCTTCCAGAGTTTCACATCCTGCTGCTGCAAAACTTTGCCTTCAAGAGTAGGTTTACAGTACACAAGAGCCACCACTATAAAAACAACCACGGCAATAACATGTGGCAGTATTTTTTTCCATTGAAAATTTTTCATCGTTTCCGGGTTAAGTGCAGCAAATTAATGTTATTTTGAACGAAATTTTTTATGAAGGGGCTTTTATTTTTATCACGGGTGGCGCTGTTTTGCAATGTGCTCTTCCTTGCCTGCCTTGTATTGCAGCGGACACCCGATCTTATTACTGCCCAAAGCGTAAAAGGCACGATGATCGTACTTGGATGGTTCCTGGCGCCATTTATTAACCTGTCGGCGAATATTGGCTACCTCATCAGGGTAATAGGGAAAAAAGAAATCAACCTGCCTGTATGGCTGGCGGTTACAAACCTGGTGTTCGTGGTTTTTCAATTCTTTTTTCATTTCATACTTCCTTCATGATACATGCTATCCTTAAAGACAAACCCACCAAATTATTTCTCGGCATTACCGCTTTTTTTGTGGCCAATGCATTGATCGCGGAATGTATCGGTGGAAAGATCTTCTCGCTGGAGAAGTTCTTTGGTATGAACCCATCCAATTTTACCATTTTCGGGCAATCCGGTTTGTCTTTTAATCTTACCTGTGGTGTGTTGTTGTGGCCGCTTGAATTTATCATCACCGATATCGTTAATGAATACTATGGCCCGAAGGCGGTAAGAAGGATCAGTTACACGGCTGTAATTCTCATCACGTATGCTTTTGTGATGTTTTATTCTGCGATGAAAATTCCGCCGGCAGATTTCTGGATCGGGTCGAAACAGGAAAACGGCATACCCAATATGCAGGATGCTTTTGGCGGGATCTTCGGGCAGGGAATGTGGATCATTTTGGGAAGCCTCACTGCCTTCCTGGTGAGCCAGATCATTGATGTGACCGTGTTCCACAAAATAAAAAAAGTAACCGGCGAAAAATGGATCTGGTTGCGGGCCACAGGTTCTACATTGGTTTCTCAACTGGTGGATAGTTTTGTTGTATTGTTCATTGCATTTAAAATCGGTAACGGCTGGAGCTGGCAATTGGTGCTGGCAATCTGTTTGGTGAACTATGCATATAAGTTTACCATGGCGATCGTATTAACACCATTGATCTACCTGTTAGAAAAACAAATTGAAAGATATATCGGCCACGATGTTGCGCGTAAGATGAAACTGGCTGCCATGGGAGAAGAGAGCGATTAGTAATTAGTAACCTGTTGTACTATTAAATTACCACTGTGTCGTTTACGATCCTGCAATCTGCCCCAGCGGGGCAATCGCTTTGTAGCAAAATAGGCGGGCGACCCATTATGCCCTGTAAGGGCTACCCTTAGCGGCTAATGATTTTGATCAATTCGTAATTGTTATGGGTAGCCCCGTTGGGGCATTAGGTGCTCATCATTGATTATGTGCTACAAAGCGGTTATGCCTATGGCATATAAAAAGCTCATCAAACAGCAGACTTCATTTCTCTTAATAGCACAACACATTAATTACTAGTTATAAGTTGATCCTTCACAAGTTTAATAACCACCTTATCTATCGGCAGCGACATATCGTCCTCACATAATTCATCGCATGCGATCCAGCGAAAGACCTCACTCTCGCCATTCGGATCGGCAACCTGGTGCGGTGCAAAATCGAAAGGCTTTGTTTTTGTATCGAGTTGAATTGGCCCGTTTATTTTTACACGGTAGTAAATAGAAATGATCTGGTCCTTATTGTTAAAAGCGGAGATCTGGAAAAAATCGGTGGTATAAATATGTTCGGCAACTTCAACGTCTAATCCTGTTTCTTCCAGGAATTCCCTTTTAAGGCAATCGCGGGTTCCCTCCCCGAATTCCAATCCGCCGCCGGGCAGTTTGGTGAAATAATTGCCGCGGATAAATTCATCGCTTACGAGCAAACGTTTTTGTTCATCAAACAATAAGCCGTAAACCCTTACATTGAATAATGCCATGGCTAAAACCATTTTTTCTTCATAAAATACCAGCTGATGATCACCGATAACAATATAGAAAGTGCGATCGGTATATAAAATGAATAGGGAGAATGCAGGTAGGGGATGTGATCAACATTCATTCCATAGATACTGGTTACCAGGATAGGCAATGAAAGAATAATAGTGATGGATGTGAGCCTTTTCATCACGCTGTTCAGGTTGTTGCTGATGATGCTGGCAAATGCATCCATCGTGCTGCTGAGTATGTTGGTATAAATATTCGCCATCTCCAGGGCCTGGCTGGTATCAACGATCAGATCCTGGAGGAACTCACGTTCTTCTTCATTCAATCCTAAAAAATTGGTTCTATCGAGTTTCATCATCAGCATTTCATTGCTGCGTAAAGCAGTAACAAAATACACAAGGCTTTTTTGTATCCGCATCAGGTTCAGCAGATCTTCGTTGCTGTTGCTGTTGTATAAACTGCTTTCATATTGATTACGGCGGTAGTTGATCTCCTTCAGAAATTCCATGAAATTCTGTACCACTTTTTC
>JAQBNJ010000205.1 GCA_028288645.1 Sediminibacterium sp. | reverse complement strand
GCAGCCCGTTCCCATTTTGAATCCCCACTTAAGTTTTGGTAAAAATTAAAAACAGCCGGTAATCTTTTAGTGAAATCTGCCAAAATAAGATTGTCTGGGTGCCCCAAAACGCAAAATATCAGTATACCGAAAACAATTTATTAAAGGATCAATAAAAATTACTTTTTATAAAAAAGCTGGCGCAGGAACCAATTATGAAAGTACTTCATCGCACAATAGATTAGCGCTATCAATAACAGAACCAGGCCCTGTTAAGAACTATAAAATCATCTCATACAAAATCAAGTTATGCAACCAAAACTAAAACTGCTTTTACTGGTATTACTAGTGCCAGCCGTTAACATCTTTTCACAAAATGTTACACCCGGTGCCGTAGAAACGACAAATAACAATTCACGCGCCCAGGCTATTTATATGGAACTGGGTGGGAATGGCCCCTTTTGTTCTGTTAACTACGATTTCAGGTTTACCAGGAGTCAAAAGGGGCTTGGTATGCGGTTAGGTCTTGGATATTTCAGGGTTTTTAGCGGTGGAATATTCAGTATCCCTGTCAGCATCAATCATCTTGCCGGAAAGGCACCGAATTATTTTGAATCGGGTATCGGTTTTACCTATGCAAACTATGCAAGCAATACTGACTTTATAGGGAATGTATCGGGCAGCGTGTTAGTGCCCAGCATCGGTTATCGATACCAGCCCGAAATCAGCGGCTTCTTTGGAAGGATTGTTGTTTCTCCGTTGGTCGGCCTGGAAAAAGATGGTGGCTATCTGTTCTGGGCCGGTATTGGATTTGGTTACAAATTTTAAAAAAATGATTTCCAGTTTTTTATCATGACTAAATCTCATTTTATCTCATCACTCTCATTTGAATTTTTAAATCTCAAAAAATCAATTTTTATGCATTACAAAATTACGCTGCACCGGATTGTTTTTGGCTTAACCGTTTTATCTCTTTTTATTATGCAAACGGCCTGTCATAATTTTTATATGATAAGCAAAACCCCGGTAACCGTTGCAACCAACGATATTGAACAATTAAAATTGCAAAACCGCGACTTCATTCTGCGAAGCGGAACCACCGCCTGGTATATGAAAGAAGTTACGCTAAGTGCTGATCAGAAAACTTTACAATGCACATTAGACAGTTTGCCCCCCCAACATAAACTGCACCTTTCAAAAGGCCGTCGTGGTAAACTCAGGTACAAAACGAATTCGCCGGAAACCAATGTTTTAAATGAAGTGCATTTTTATTCTCCGGCGGATGAAGCCGCCAAGCCAGGCGCTGTATACACATTAGCGCTTGATAAAGTACAAAAGATAGAAGTACTGGAAAAAGACAAAGGACGTACCACAGGAAGCTATGTGATAGGAGCGATTGGTTATACTATCGGGGCCTTTATGGTAGCAGGCATTATTATTGCCGCTACAAAGAGTTCCTGCCCGTTTGTAAGCGCTTACGATGGAAATGATTTTTCACTCCAGGGTGAAATTTATGGCGGTGCCATTTACCCGCAACTCTGCCGCAATGACTATATCAAATTAAAAATGGCGCCAGATGCAAACGGTGGTTTACAATTAAAAATCAGCAATGAATTAAAAGAACGTCAATACACTGACCTTGCCGAATTGATGGTGGTTACCCATGACAAAAATTCCAAAATTCTTTCAGACGAACAGGGTAATTTATACAGCATCGAAAAACCGGAACCGCCCGTTGCTGCAACCCTCAGCAATCATAAAGATGTTCTTGCACCCTTACTATATGCCGGGGACAATCAATTACTGCATTTTGATGATACGTTGGCGGCCGCAGCAACTAACGAGCTTGTATTAAAATTCAACAACCCCACAAATACAAAAAAAGCAAAACTCGTTCTTGCGCTGAAAAATTCTTAGTGGTTAGATTATCTGTCTGGGAAAATGGCCGAAGGCTTTGGCAGCTATTACAATAGTTTCATTAAACAGCAACATGGTAAGCCTGTAACAGAGTTGGAGAAATGGACACGTGAGCAACAGCTGCCATTGGAAATTTCTGTAAAAACTACAGCAGGCTGGCAAAAAATAACCGGACTAACAACCATTGGCCCGCTTACTACCAGGGAAATTGTTGTACCGCTCGCTATGGAAACCGTTCTCCAGCCGTTCACAGAAATAAAATTAACCAGTGGTTTTATGTTTTGGGAAATTGACTATGCGGCGATAGATTATAGTGATAATAGATCCTTTACCGTTCAACAACTATCGCCGGTTGCGGCTGTTGACGAAACCGGCAAGAATGTTCTGGATAAATTAGTATCGGCTGATGAAAATTATCTTGAACAGCCCCTACCCGGCACGGTGACCACGATCAGCTACCATTATAAGCCCGCGCCTGACGGAAAAATGCAGACATACATTCTGCATACCAGGGGTTATTACGAGCATGTTAGAAATTTTGAAGGCGGCCCTAAACTTGCTTTTCTTGAGCAATTTAAAAAACCGGGTGGTTTTCCAAAGTTCAGCATTGAAATGTATAAAAAAGTGCGAAGTACAAATCTTGAAACATTGGCAGTGAAATAACCAGGTGTTTCTCAAAGAATAATAGGAAGAATCTTATTCAGTCAATTTCTAAAAAATTAATTTATGCGCTCCATTTCAACCATAGCAGTTCCGGGCAAAAGTCTTATGCAGGTTTATATAAGCAACCCATCCAAAAAACAATCTTCGGGTAACCTCTCCAATGCGGAAAAGAAAATCGTTTGGTGGGCCATTAAACTGCGATTATTTTATCTTACCTGTATTACGATAAAACATCCAAAAAGAATTATGAAATTATTTGCCGTGATGCTAAAACTGAGAAAAAATATCTGGGGTGGCGACCTGGAAAAGATACACAGGATCGGCAACAGGTACTACTATAATATTTATACACCGGGATGGCCCTCAAAAGCATATGACGACCTTATTAAAAGCGAACTACGCAGGCATGCATCGCCCCTTACAATAAGTGAAAAACTTTCCTTTATTTTTTTCGCTGTTACAAGAAAGTGCCCGCTCCGCTGCGAACACTGCTTTGAATGGGATAACCTCAATCAAAAAGAATCTTTTACAAAAGAAGAATTATTAAAAACGGTAGAGCTGTTTCAAAAAGAAGGCGTGTTACAGATCCATTTCAGCGGAGGTGAACCCATGGTACGGATAAAAGATTTACTGGAAGTAATAAAACTGGCGAGTAATAAAAGTGAATGCTGGGTAGTTACCTCTGGATTTAATTTAACAAAAGAAAACGCGGGCCTCCTGAAAAAAGCCGGCTGTAAAGGCGTTGTGGTAAGTATCGATCATTACATCCCTGAATTGCATAACCTGTTCCGCAATCACCCTGATTCTTTCAATAAAGCGGTTGAAGGCGTAAAAGCTGCCCGAAACGCAGGACTGGTAACAGCAGTGAGTGTATGTGCTACCAAACATTTTATCAGCAGCGGTCATACAATGCCGTATATAGAATTTGCAAAAACACTGGGTGTTAATTTTGTACAGGTTCTTGAACCAAAAAATGTTGGAAATTACAGCGGGAAAGATGTTTTACTGGAAGAACAACATATTGTTCAACTTGAAAAGATTTTTACCAACGTAAATCATTCACCTGTTTATAAAGATTATCCAACACTTATGTATCATGGCTATCATCAAAGACGCGTGGGTTGTTTTTCGGGGAGCCGCAGCGTATATGTGGATTCTGTTGGCGATGTGCATGCCTGCCCGTTTTGTCATACCAGCGCCTACAATATCCTGGACATAATCAGGGGCGAACATGCGACGCTTCCGTTGAAAGAAAATGCATGCCCCAGGTATGAAAAAATTGCCTGACAAAAATGTGATCCTGAAAGTAAATATCATGTTATGAAAAAAATCAACAGGCTTCTTCTTACACTTGTTCTCTGTATCATTTCATTGCATTTATTAAAAGCGCAAACCAATCAGTGGACCTGGATAAATGGGGACACTGCACATAACCAATTAGCTAATTATGGCGTGAAAGGAGTTGCTGCTGCAACCAATTCTCCTGGGGTAAGGTCTGATGGGGTTAGCTGGACGGACATCACCGGAAACCTATGGTTGTTTGGAGGTAAGGTAAAAACCCCGCCGAATTCAAGCAATAACCTGAATGATCTTTGGAAATGGGATGGTACCAACTGGACATGGATCAGCGGAAGCAATGTTTTTAATGAGAGAACCATTTATGGTACCAAAGGGGTTGCTGATCCGGCTAACCGGCCCGGTGCAAGAACCGGTAGTGTGGGCTGGACAGACAATAAAGGTAACCTGTGGTTATTCGGCGGATCTGATGGATATAATTCCTGGTTCAATGATCTCTGGAAATGGGATGGTATCAACTGGACTTGGATCAATGGTGGTGAGAATACTGGCTCATTGGTTACTGTTCCCCCAACCATCAACTATCACTACGGAACAAAAGGTGTTACTGATCCGGCAAATTTGCCACCCGGCAAACAGAATAGTGTAACATGGGTCGACAGCAAAGGCATTGTATGGGTGTTTGGGGGAATTGATTATTACTACCGAGGTTATATCACCTACTCAAATGATCTCTGGAAATGGGACGGCACTAACTGGACATGGGTGAGTGGCGAGTATAATTATGTTGCAGGAAACTATGGAACAAAAGGTATTCCCGCTGCTGCCAATATACCCGAACCAAGATATGGAAGTGTTTCATGGGTAGATGATAAAGATAATCTATGGTTATTCGGTGGGACCGGTCAAACCTCGGCCGCACTTATATCTTCTCCAGCCATCGGCAACTTCCTCAATGATCTATGGAAATGGGATGGCAGTAACTGGACATGGGTAAATGGCAGTAGTACCCATGATGCGAAAGCCAGTTATGGTGTAAAAGGTATTGCAGCCGCTTCCAATACACCTGGCGCCAGAAAGCATGGCGTTGGCTGGGCCGATAACAGCGGTCATTTCTGGCTGTTTGGAGGAGAAGGATACGGTACCGGTACTATGGGTTATTTAAATGATCTGTGGAAATGGGATGGAACTGCCTGGGCCTGGATAAGTGGCAGTAACGATATAAAGGACCGGGGTACTTATGGCACTTTGGGTATTAATGCTGCCGCCAATACACCCGGCGCCAGGGCAAACAGTTTCAGATGGAGAGATATCAGCGGTAACTTTTGTTTATACGGCGGCGAAAATGATATTCCTTTTTCGGTGCCCGTAGTTCCTAATTCAGCATATAATGGCTATTCTGAACTTTGGAAATTCAATTATGGAACCGGCAGTGGTGTTGTAACAGCAGTTAAGCCGCCAGGCATAACCGCAGATCCATCATCAATTATTTTATTGAACAATCCATCGGCAATAAACCAGTTCAGTATACTCAGTAACAAATTTTACCAAAAACTCAACTGGCAGGTGTTGGATATTAATAGCAGGTTATTGAAGGAAGGTGTGTTCAAAGGAGTATCGAAAGGCTCAATGGCCAGCATGCAAATTAATAACCTTCCCGCCGGCACTTATTTTATCAAATTAATGGGAGAGGATAAAGTATTGCAAACAAAAAAATGGATCAAACTATAAAGCGCTATACATACTGGCAGTTACTTTCCCATCCTATGTTTCATTGCTTCGTATAGAATGATACCTGTTGCCACAGATACATTGAATGAATCAAATGCCGCAGCCATCGGTATCTTAAAGAAATGATCCGCGGCTTTTGCGAGATAGGGTTGTACGCCTTTTCCTTCATCACCCATAATAATACAACAGGGGTCGGTGAAAGGAAGTTCAAATACATTTTGCTCCGCACGCATTTCACTTGTAAAAACTTTGATGCCATTCAAGTGTAAAGTATCGACAGCTTTTAATAAACTGTTTACACGGCAGATATGTATCTGCTCCAATGCACCGGCGCTGCTTTTCATCGCTTCTTCATTCAAAGCACCCACACCTTTATCGGGTATGATGATGGCCTGCGCG
Source organism: Sediminibacterium sp. (assembly GCA_028288645.1). GTDB lineage: Bacteria > Bacteroidota > Bacteroidia > Chitinophagales > Chitinophagaceae > Sediminibacterium. The sequence continues at coordinate 4,754 of JAQBNJ010000205.1, read as the reverse complement.
CCACAACAAACCGCGCTTCTTGCAATTGCTCCGATGTTGCGAACATCGGTTACGCCATCCAGCATTAAGAACAAAGGAAGTTCACCGTTAGAAACCACATGATCGATCACCTGCTGAAGATCCATGTATTGAACCCTTGCTGCGAATGCGATCAGCCCCTGGTGGTTGGCTTTTGTTAACCCATTTAATTTTTCGATGGGCACAACCTGTATGGGAACATTGTGTTCTCTCGCCAACTGGCGGATCGTGTTGATCACGTCTCCAACCGCATTCTTCTGAAGCAATATCTTATCGATGGCTTTTCCGGACTGCAGGGCCTCAACCAATGGTTGCCGGCCGATAATAAGTGAACTTTGTTTAACAGGCATCTGCAAATGTATTATTTCAATTTTCCTTCTGCGAACAGTAGTTTTATTTTTATGATAGCCGATACGCTCATCGAATCGGTGATCAGCCCCTCTTCCACCATCCTGTATGCTTCATCGAAGGGAATTTTTTTCACAATGAGCTGCTCTGTTTCTTCCGGTTCCGGTTCCAACTGAGTTAAACCTGTAGCGAGATACACGATAGCTAACTCATCGCTTACAGAGTTTGACAGATGCATTCGCAACAATGGTTGCCAATGCGCCGCTGCCAAACCTGTTTCTTCCAGTAATTCCCGTTTTGCGCCTGCTAACGGATCATCCGCAACAGGTGAACCACCTTCGGGAATTTCCCAACTATAACTATTTAAAGGGAAACGGTATTGTCCCACCAGCCAGGTATTCATTTCTTCATCCAATACCATGATGCCAACGGCTGTATTTTTAAAATGTACTTTCCCGTAAATGCCTTTGTTGCCAGCAGGATTCAATACATCATATTCTGTAACGGATATCCATGGATTCTCATACACTTTTTTCTCTTCTTTGATGATCCATGGATTATTCTCCATTATGCGTTTATTTTTTTCGAATGATAAAAGGCAAAGAGGCAAGCAGGTAAATAACAATGATCCCTGCCAATACAAATTTGATCGCCGCAAAGTAAAAAGTAAATTGAAGCAATGTGATCGTATAGTTTCCTTCGATGCTTTGCATCATCAACAGGTTCTCAGCAATATCAAAAATACCTGCCAGGTAGGCCATTTTTGCAAAGAACAATCCTGCCTGGCGTGGCACACTGTTTTCCGGCCATCTTTCGGAGCAAAGTTCTGCTGCAACAGATAGAAAGAGCGTATACGAGATGATAAAAAGAAAATCGAGCCAGATATTTGTCTTCACAGCGGTGATATCCCAATGGGAAAGCAATTCCAGTAACCTTTGCGGCGTATAGGCAAATTCAAGATTCACGATACCCCCCGGACTGGTAGTATTCACAAGGCTATTGCCCTGCCAACGCAGCACAATGATCATTACTACTGTGAGAAAAGCAGCAAGAGAGATATTTTTTTTCATACGCTGGTTTGAGAAGAAGCTATTAGGTATTAGCCATTAGCTTTTAGCAACGGCCAGGAGCTAATGCCTAACACCTAATGCCCAATACCTAAAATTAAAAAACCTCTGCCAACTGAGCAGAGGTTTTGATTATTTTCTTAATAACCTATTTAACACCAAAAGCTTTTTTCACTTTGGTAACATAGTCAAGTTTTTCCCAGGTAAACAGTTCTACTTTTACATTCTTAACCTTACCATCCGGTGAAGTGAATTGTTTAGTTACCACTTCATTCTTACGGCCCATGTGTCCGTAAGCAGCTGTTTCACTGTAAATGGGTGTACGTAATTTCAAACGCTGCTCGATAAAGTAAGGACGAAGGTCAAAAATACCTTCTATCATTTTGCCGATCTGGCCATCAGTCAGGTCAACCTTAGCTGTGCCATAGGTATTTACATTGATGGAGGTTGGTTGTGCCACCCCGATCGCATAGGAAACCTGTACCAATACTTCATCCGCAATACCCGCTGCTACCAGGTTCTTTGCAATATGGCGTGTTGCGTACGCTGCAGAACGGTCAACCTTGCTTGGATCTTTTCCGCTAAACGCACCACCACCATGTGCGCCTTTACCACCATAGGTATCTACAATGATCTTACGCCCTGTTAAACCGGTATCACCATGCGGGCCACCGATCACGAATTTACCTGTTGGGTTGATATGATACTTGATCTTATCATTGAACAGTTTGCCGTATTTTTTATATTTTGATTTAACACGCGGGATCAGGATGTTGATAATATCTTCTTTGATCTTAGCCAACATCTTGGCTTCCGAATCAAAATCATCATGCTGTGTTGAAACCACGATCGCATCTATACGAACCGGTTTGTTATTATCATCATACTCAAGCGTTACCTGGCTTTTGGCATCAGGACGCAGGTATTTGATCTGTTTGTTCTCTCTTCTCAAAGCGGCCAGCTCAATCAGGATCTTATGCGCCAGGTCAAGTGCCAATGGCATATAATCATCTGTTTCGTTGGTAGCATAACCAAACATCATACCCTGGTCGCCTGCACCCTGCTCTTCTTTCTTCTTTTTATCAACACCCTGGTTGATATCTGCAGATTGTTCATGAATAGCTGAAAATATTCCGCAACTGTTTGCTTCAAACATGTACTCACTCTTAGTATACCCGATCTTACGGATCACACCACGTGCAATTTCCTGAACATCGAGATATGCTTTTGATTTCACTTCACCGGCCAGTACAACCTGCCCTGTGGTTACCAATGTTTCACAAGCCACTTTTGATTGTGCATCAAATGCTAGAAAATTGTCAATAAGCGCATCGGATATCTGGTCGGCTACTTTATCCGGATGTCCTTCAGATACACTTTCAGAAGTAAACAAATAAGGCATATTATTTTGGTTTTAATGGGTGCAAATATATACTAACGAACAATACAACAGAACCAGTTATCAGATACGTGAGAAAATAACCCTCAAACGCATTCTGAAACGGGAATGGGTGCCTCCGCCCAATCTTACCCTGCCATCTCCGACATCGTTTCCGACAGTTGGCGTGAGATAGTACATCTGTGAGCTTGTGTTTCCCGGGTAAGGAGGTGTATAATGCAATGAATCCTGGGCAGGTGCACTCAAACGCAAAGTGAACGAAGTGTCTTTCCTGGTAACAATGCCCTGCACATAGCGGCTGAGATCAAATGTATAAGAAGCTACTTTATCATAGCCATTGATGGCTTTTGAACTGAGGTAACCGCCAAAGGTGGAAATATTCGGGCTTCCGTCGGAACTGATCGTATAATCGTTCGGAATATTTTTCTTCACCTTTAGAACTGAATCATAACGGCTCAGTAATAAATACCGGGGCGGAAGCATAAAGGGTTCAACAAGGGGGTGTGCATCATCCGGCACCTGCTCTGCTATCAGCTCTGCCCTGTGTATGATGCGGTTCGATAATCCCTGTAAACCCGGTATGCGTACCCTTACATAAGATCCTGGTGAGGTTTGAACATATACGAGTGAATCAGGTTTTGAAGTGGTAGTAAAATGTGTGGCAGCCTCACTTCCTGCTTTATTCCTGGTGACCCTATTCAGGTGTCCATCTGTTCCGCCAATAAAATTGAAATAGGCAACCGAGGTATCCCTGACAGTTGCGCCCGTTGAACTGGAACTATAATACAAAGCGAACTTCGAATTGGTATCAAGCAGGTTAACTTTTAAAAGCGCATTTGCACCGCCAGAAGCATCAGCCTGCAAAGCAAAACCCGCAAAATTTGTTCTGAACATCGAGTCTGACTTGTACGCACCCAATGAATCATAACTTTTCAGAAAACGGAATGCCTGCGCAGAATTGAGTCGGATACGGATCTGGTTGTTTGAATTCTCGTAGCGGTTATTAACTGAATCTGTTAAACGGCGGATATCAAGCGTTACCGGCGGAGCCAACGCGAACCCGGTTGAAATAGGGCTTGGGTAGTTCACCGGATAACTAATAGCAGGGTCAAGCAGGGTATTTCCATTGATCTCGAAAAGACGAAGGGTAAGCGGCTTGGTTGAATCGCCATACACACCCCTGTAGCTAAGTATCAGCACGGCAGAATCAACCACCAGGCTGTCTTTATTACCTGGAATATAATAAGGGAACGTTGGCGGCTTCATCTCAAAAAACATGGAAGCGGTTGTGGTGCCGAATAAAGGATCGTTGGTTATCGCACCTACCAGGTGATTATCTGCCGAGTACAGCCTGGCAGAATCAAGATCATCAAATGAATCGGTAATTACATCCAGTAATGTGTCTTTGGTGATCACACCATCTATCGGGGGAATTAAACCTGCCCCTATATCGGTAGAACTGATACGCGTACAGCCCGAAGAAAAAGCGATCAAAACAATACCCGAAATAAATATTCTACGCAGCGTAAAAAATGAATGCATGAGTTAGTAATTACTTGCCCGCAAGGTCGTTGTACAATTCTAAATACTCTGTTAAATCAGAATCCCATCCTTTAAATGGAACTACTTTTTTTCCCTTTACTTTAGCGAATTCGTCAACCAGTTTTTTCTCTATCGTGTCAGCACCAAAAGTGATGGCATCCGCGAAGCTCGCCCCGCCCCTGAACATGGCTGTATTATTGCCTTCTTTGAAAGCTTCCAGGTCTTTTTCTTTGATATTGGCGTTAATGATCGCTTTCTGCACAAAATCGGTACCCAGCTTCTCTTTAAATGTATTGGCGCCGATCGTAAAGACCACTTTGCTGTTACCAAAAACAGGCTCTTTCTTATAAGCTGTTTTAATATAGGCGGGTATCAGGCCG
>JAQBNJ010000202.1 GCA_028288645.1 Sediminibacterium sp. | reverse complement strand
AATGTAGATGCGCAGGTTACGTTTCGGGTGCCGGTTTATCACTCGACTATTAAATTCGGTGGAACCAATGTGTTGAACAACCGGCATATTCAATATGCTGGCGGGCCAACTATCGGTGCATTGTATTATGTTGCGATCACGCTCGACGGGTTGCTTAATTAATTATCGCGAATGAATATCTTTTTTAAAAAAAGTATGCGTTGCAGGAATAGTTTTCTTTTGCTGGTATTTGTCTTTACTGCTTATTTTGGAAAGGCCCAAACCAAAAATATTTCGCATCTTAACCAGGTATGGATAGGTTATTTTAACCAGACTCGTTTTTCCAATAAATGGGGTATGTGGACGGACATACATTTGCGGACCAAAGAAAATTTTGTCGATAATTTGTCGCAATCGATCACAAGATTGGGCTTAACACATTACCTGACAGATAATACGAAATTAACTTTCGGCTATGCATTTGTGAACCAATTTCCTGGTGATAATCACGCGAATATTTCTCAACCCGAACACAGGATATGGCAGCAGGTACAATGGCACAATAAATACCCAAGACTGCGTTTGATGCAATGGCTGCGGCTGGAAGAAAAGTTCAGGCACAAGGTATTGGACAACGATCACCTGGCACCGGGATATAATTATAACTGGAAACTTCGGTATAACCTTTTTTTCAATGTCCCGTTAAATAAAAAAGCGTTTGCTCCAAATACTTTTTCTTTTGTGCTGAATGATGAAGTGCATGTCAACTTCGGCAAAGAGATCGTATACAATTATTTTGATCAGAATCGATTTTTTATTGGGTTTAGTTACCATACGAATACCAGTAACAATATCCAGTTTGGGTATATGAACCAGTTTCAGCAATTGGCAACAGGAAATAATTACAAGAGCGTGGATGTAGCGCGGGTCTTTTATTTTCACAATCTAGACCTGCGGAAAAAATAAGTCTACTAAAACAGTAGAATTTAAATATCTTGCTGTCTGTAACAATGATCATTCTATAAGATACTATTTTGCTGAAAGCTGATCCATCTTCACATACCTTCAATGAACAACCGGGAACGGATGCCAATCAATTGTTCCCGGTGTTCCTTAAACTGGAGGAGCTCCGCCTGTTGGTTATTGGCGGGGGAAATGTGGCGCTGGAAAAACTACACGCGGTATTGGCCAATTCACCGGCAACGGTTATCCGTTTGGTCGCCATGTCCATCGATGAAAGGATACGTTTACTCGCAGATCAATACAGTAATCTCACCATTGAACAAAGGCCTTATGACGCAACGGACCTGCAATATGCAGATATATTGATCGTTGCTGTAAATGACCTGGCATGGAGCGAAGAGATCAGGAACGATGCAAAAGCAAAAGGCATTCTTGTGAATGTGGCAGACAAACCCGGCCTCTGTGATTTTTATCTCAGTTCGATCGTGCAAAAAGGTAATCTCAAAATAGCGATCTCAACCAATGGCAAATCACCAACCATCGCCAAACGTTTGAAAGAGGTATTGAACGAGATCATTCCTGCCGAAATGGATGATGTGTTGAATGACATGCAACAGATCCGCCTGCAACTCAATGGTGATTTTTCAGATAAGGTAAAACAGCTGAATGATCTTACAAAGGTATTGGTGGCCAAACAGGTGTCGCTGGAAGAAGTAAACCTGCAGAAGCCTAAAGAAAAAAAATGGCAACAGATCGTAAAGATCTGCCTGTTTGCTTTTGTATTTATGATCGTTGGGGCAGCCGTTTTTTCATTTTTCCCTTCGCAGGAATTATTCAAAGCGATCAGGAGTATTCCGGATCATATGGATGTATCCTCTTTTCTCATCATGTTGCTTACAGGTTTTATGGCGCAGATGGTGGATGGATCACTGGGGATGGGCTATGGCACGATCTCCACCACTTTTTTACTCGCCAACGGCGTATCGCCGGCGATAGTGAGCAGCCGTGTGCACTCCGCAAGGGTGTTCTCAAGCGGTGTATCGGGTTACAGCCATCATCGTTTTGGGAACATCAATAAAAAATTATTTAAAACATTGGTGGTGCCGGGGATTATCGGATCCGTAGCAGGCGCATCCTTAGCTTTTATCGGGCAGCAATATGCTTCTTATGTGCGGATACCGCTTGCCTTGTATACCTGTTACCTCGGCTACTTTATCATCAGGAAGGCATTGAAGAAAAGAAACGAACAGGATAAAGTAAAACGCGCGGGCTGGCTCGCAGGTATCGGTGGTTTTATGGATGCATTTGCCGGTGGGGGATGGGGCGCGTTGGTAACGAGCACACTTATTTCAAAAAGAAAGAGTCCACGCTATGTGATCGGTTCTGTTTGTCTCGCAGAATTCTTTGTGGTGTTTGCGAGCGCGGTTACGTTTTTTATCCTTTTAAAACATATTCCTGTTGGTGATGTATTAGGACTTATTATCGGTGGTATTATTGCCGCCCCTATTGCTGCAAGATTAGTTGGGAAACTCCCTTTAAAGACCACGTATTTTGCTGTAGGAGGTTTGGTAACACTCACAAGTTTGTTTACACTTTGGAAAGCCATCAATCTTATACTTCGGTAACTCTTTTTTCCTTCTTTTCTTCGTTTTTCTTCTATTGCAATGCTTGCATTGAGGGGTATCTTGCATTTGCTGGTTAAATCTCAATAAAAGAAAAACGAAGAAAAAAAGCGCAGTTGAGTTTTTGGAACACGAAAACAGTGCGAACTTAGTTTTGTACCTACTGTCGAAAGCAGTAAATTGTTTATCGAAACAATTGCCACATGAAGAAGCCCGTTTTATGCTGTCTTATCCTTCTATCTATTCTGTTTAAACAGACCGCAATAGCCCAGGTAGTTCAACGCGACCTGCTTACAAAAGCTTTTTCGCTTGCAGATATAAAACAGTATCTGATCCCGCAAAATCAATGGAAGCCATTTCCTTTACAAGTTGCTGAATGGGCCAAACAGGTTCCTGATAGTGTGCGGCAAAGTATTATTAAGCAGGCTGAAGAATATAAAGACAAACCCTTCACCAGTATCCCGGCTTCGGTAACACTTGAATATGTGCGCAATGGTAATCGTGTGAATTATGAGCGTTTGTCTTTTGACAAGCGTAACCGTTTATTTACATTGGTATTGGCAGAGTCGATGGAAAACAAAAAGCGGTTTACCGATGCGATCGTAAACGGTATATGGAATATTTGTGAAGAAACCTATTGGGGTGTAACGGCGCATATTGGTTCACAAAGAAGGGGAAGCGGTTTGCCTGATGTGTCTGATCCTACCGTCGATCTTTTTGGTGCTGAAACCGCTGCTGTACTTGCGCTGACAGATTATTTCACCGGTCCGAAATTAGACAGCATCTCTCCATTGATCCGCGAACGTATTACGATAGAGGTTAACAAAAAAATACTGAACAGTTATGAAAATGAAGTGGCCCGTTACGGCTATTTTGGCAATGGAAAAAGAACCGCCAAAGTAAACAACTGGGATCCATGGGTGGTGAGTAATTGTATGACGGCTTTTTTATTGCTCGAAAAAAATGAAGAAAGAAGAGCTAAGCTCATTGTGCAATCCATGAGCCTGCTTGATCTTTATATAAACGGGTTAGGGGAGGATGGCGCAACCGATGAGGGACCGTCCTACTGGTTCGCTGCGGGACTCGCTTTGTTTGATGGTCTAACCATGCTCGCTGATGCAACCAACCAAAAAGTAACTATGTTTAATCACCCGCTGATTAAGCAACTCGGTTCGTATATTTACCAGACACATATTGATGGCGAGTATTTTGTGAACGTGGCTGATGCAACACCCAAAATAAAAGCAGACGGCGTAGGTATCTATCGTTTTGGAAAAGCGGTGAATGATAAAGAGATGATGCGTTTTGGTTCCTGGGCCTATCATCATATACAGGATAACACACCGAAAGTAGAATCATTCTTTAAACCACGCCAGCTATATAACCTGGCTACAGCAGCCGAAGTAGCTTCTGCCCCGCAAAGCGAAAGCAAACTACCCAGTATGTATCTGCCGAGTGTGGAGCTAATGACCGCAAGAACGAATGATAACCTTTTTATTGCTTCGCATGGCGGAAATAATGCAGAGAGCCACAACCACAATGATGTAGGTGATTTTATTATTTATGCAGATGGTTCGCCGGTAATTATTGATGCAGGTAAAGGAACCTATATGGCCATCACTTTCTCGCGTGATAGATATAAACTATGGTACAACACATCACCCTATCATAATGTGCCGTTAGTGAATGGAATTGAGCAGGAACCAAATGGTAATGCAAAAGCCAACAATGTTTCATTTAACACTGCAAACTCGATCACAACATTTAATATGGATCTCGAAAAGGCATATCCTGAAAAAGCCGGTATTAAACAATGGAACAGGAATATAGTGGTTGATCACCAGAAAAATATTATCAAAGTGAAGGACAGTTATCAATTAACCGATAATCCGCAACTCACGCAAACCTTTATGACGGTTTGTGATACCGATATTGATACACCCGGCAAGATCGTCTTCACCACCGAAAAAAATCAGAAAGTACAGTTGGCCTATGATGCCGCTGACTGGAAAGCAACCAAAGAAAAAATGGCGCTAACAGAACCGCATGAGCAGGGATTGAAAGCGAACTGGAACAATAAAAATGTGTGGCGGATTTTGTTGACGAATGTTTCTCATAAGAAAATCGGAGAATTTGGATATTCAATTTCAAAATTATAGAAGACCCTTCACGATAAGAGATTCAGCCGAATTAATATTTGATGAGGAAGGCCTCAAGTAAGCTCCATCGGGGCGCCCTGTTTGTAGAAAATCGTATAAAGATGTAATTAGCTCCGTAGGAGCGACCTGTAAATATATTGAATCCTGCAGTTGTCGGAAATTGTTTGCATAGTCGCTTGCATTTACAGGTCGCTCCTATGGAGCTGTATATTCTTGCCTGCTGTATTTCTACAAACAGGTGACCCTTGCAGGGTTATTAGTTTTTTCGGACACCTATAAGAAAATCGCCACCATATCCTGCCAGTTCGTATTTCATCTCACATGGTGTTTTTATTTTATTTATTTGACTTCCACTGCCATCTTTTAAAATTTAGTACCCTTTTTTCATGTTTCAGTTTTCTTTTTTCATGTTTC
>JAQBNJ010000194.1 GCA_028288645.1 Sediminibacterium sp. | reverse complement strand
CACCCAGTAAAGGGATCATCAATGATAAAGTATCCGTTGAAGAAGTAACCACCGCTTATGCAAAACATGGTGCATCCGGAATCTCTGTTTTAACGGATCATGAATTTTTCGGTGGCTCATTGGATGATCTTCTGGCAGCAACCATCAATGAAGTGCCGTTACTCCGGAAAGATTTTATGATCGATGAATACCAGCTCATCGAAGCAAAAGCATTCGGCGCGGAAGTGATCCTTTTGATCGCCGCCTGTTTAACACCTGTTCAAGTAAGAACTATGGCCGCTACAGCAAAGCGCTTGGGCATGGAAGTATTGCTTGAAATACATAATGATGAAGAACTGGGCCATATCTGTGAAGAAGTTGACCTGGTGGGCGTGAACAACCGCAATCTTAAAACATTTGAAGTAAGTATCGATACGTCGCTGGATCTTATTAACAAGATACCCAAAGAAAAGCCCGCCATAGCAGAAAGTGGTATCAGTGATGTAGATACTATTGTAACTTTACGGCAGGCCGGTTTCAAAGGCTTCCTGATCGGGGAGAATTTTATGAAACAGGCCAGTCCTTCGATTGCTTTTGCTGATTTTGTTAATCAACTAAAAGCAAGCTGATATGCGTATCAAGGTCTGTGGTATGACAAGCACCGAACAGGTTTTACAACTTGATGAAATGGGTGTTGAATTTGCCGGTTTTATCTTCTATCCAAAATCGCCACGTTATGTGTACCGTTTTATGCCCAGGCCGGAGATCAAGAAAATAAAAGGAAAAGGCATTAATAAAGTGGGCGTATTTGTAAATGCAACGGTGGAAGAAGTGTTGGACGCGGTGGATGATTGCGGCCTATACCTTGTTCAGCTGCATGGAGACGAAACGCCTAAGTACTGTGAGAAGATAGCCAACTATGTAACCGTAGTAAAAGCGTTTCGCTTACGCGAGGATGATAATGTGCTATGGAAAGTGAAAGATTATGTTGATATAGCAGACATGTTTCTTTTTGATACGGAAGGCGCGGGTTATGGCGGAACAGGAAAGAAATTTGACTGGAACAGTTTGAAAGGATTAAACATTGGCAAACCTTTTTTTCTAAGCGGTGGTATCGGGCCGGAGGATATAGAAAAACTGCACGAGTTTACACAGGACCCGGTGGCAAAAGATCTTTTTTCGATTGATGTGAACAGCAGGTTTGAAACATCACCGGGCATCAAAGACATGGATAAATTACGCGAATTCATCGCGGCAGTTAAGCAGATATAAGAATGACAACAACACAAACATACCAGCAACCCAATGCACAAGGCTATTACGGCCAGTTCGGTGGCGCTTATATTCCCGAGATGCTGCATAAAAATGTAGCCGAATTGCAGGAGAAGTATCTCGAAATCATGTATGAAACTTCTTTTCAAAAAGAATTTCAATTGTTGCTGAAGGATTATGTGGGGAGGCCAACGCCTTTGTTCCTCGCGGAAAGATTGAGCAAGGAATTCAATACGTCCATTTATTTAAAGCGTGAGGATCTTTGTCATACAGGCGCGCACAAGATCAATAACACTATCGGACAAATATTATTAGCAAGGAAACTCGGCAAGACACGCATCATTGCAGAAACAGGTGCCGGGCAACATGGGGTAGCAACTGCAACCGTTTGTGCGCTGAAAGGAATGGAGTGTATTGTTTATATGGGTGAGAAAGATATTGAGCGGCAGGCGCCGAATGTTGCGCGTATGAAGATGCTTGGTGCAAAAGTTGTCCCTGCACTGAGTGGAAGCAAGACATTAAAAGATGCAACAAATGAAGCGATCCGCGACTGGATCAATAACCCGGTAGATACCCATTATATTATCGGCAGCGTTGTTGGCCCGCATCCATATCCTGATATGGTAGCGCGTTTTCAAAGTGTGATCAGTGAGGAAACAAGGGTACAGCTAAAAGAAAAAACCGGCAATGAACTGCCAACACATGTGGTTGCCTGTGTAGGCGGCGGAAGCAATGCAGCAGGCATGTTCTACCATTTTTTAGATGAATTGGATGTGCAGTTAGTTGCGGTGGAAGCAGCGGGTCACGGAGTACACAGCGGCATGAGCGCAGCGACTACACAACTTGGCAAACCCGGCATATTGCATGGAAGCAAAAGCCTTGTAATGCAAACGGCTGATGGCCAGGTAATAGAACCGCATAGTATTTCAGCAGGTTTGGATTATCCCGGTGTGGGCCCGTTGCACGCACATTTGTTTGAAAGCGGCCGAGGTGTTTTTTTGAGTGCGACAGATGATGAAGCATTGAAGGCAGCTTTTCATCTAAGTAAAACAGAAGGAATCATACCTGCGCTTGAAAGTGCGCATGCATTTTCTGTTTTAGGGAAATTGAATTTGAAAACCACGGATCGTGTAGTTGTTTGTTTGAGTGGCCGGGGCGATAAGGACCTTGCCACTTATATGAAGGCGATGGAAAAATAAAAGATATGAACAGGATACAGGAATTGTTTGCTAAGAAACAAAATAAGGTACTGAATGTTTACTGCACTGCAGGTTACCCGCAATTGAACAGCACAGTTCGGGTGATGAAAACATTACAGGAAAATGGAGCTGACCTTATTGAATTAGGCATGCCATACAGTGATCCGCTGGCAGACGGTCCTGTAATACAGGCCAGCGGCAGCAAAGCATTGGAAAACGGAATGACGATCGCTGTGTTGTTTGAACAACTGGTAGATTTTAGAAAAGAGATAAACATTCCTGTGATCTTAATGGGATATATGAACCCTGTACTGCAATATGGGTTTGATAAATTTTGTTCGGAAGCGGCTGTACTCGGTGTTGATGGATTGATCTTACCCGATCTTCCCGAATTTGAATTTGAAACGGAGTATGGCGCGATCATAAAGAAACATGGGTTGGATTTTATTTTTTTAGTTACGCCTGAAACTTCAGAGGAACGTGTAAGAAAACTAGATTCATTGAGCAGTGGTTTTTTATATGCAGTGAGTTCATCGGCTACAACTGGTAAGGATAAAGATTTTAGCGCAGTAGAAAAATACCTGCAAAGGCTTCAGTCTTTACAATTAAAAAATCCGGTGTTGGTAGGATTTGGAATAAAGGATAGAGAAACTTTTCAATCCGCCTGCAAATATGCCAACGGCGCAATTATCGGAACGGCTTATATTAAGATGCTGGAAGAAACAAGCAATATAGAAGAAGGCACCCAAACATTTTTGAACAATGTCTTGAGTTGACAAACGGAAATACATGAAACTTGTAATAGTAAAATATAATGCGGGAAATATACAATCGGTATTGTACGAACTTGAACGTATCGGGATGGCGGCAATTGTAACAGACGATCACCGGCAGATACAGGATGCAGATAAAGTGATCTTCCCCGGTGTTGGCGAAGCGAGTACGGCGATGAATTATCTGAAGGAACATGGGCTGGATGCTGTTTTGAAAAATTTACAACAACCCGTACTTGGTGTTTGTCTTGGTATGCAATTGATGTG
>JAQBNJ010000192.1 GCA_028288645.1 Sediminibacterium sp. | reverse complement strand
CTATTCCACTGGTGCCAAGTATCTCTTTTGGAAAGAATTTTATTGTCCCCGTTTTTCTTACCAGTCCGCACAATGGCTGATACCGAGTACCGCTTTGCGTGCTCTCTATGATCAGTCCAATGACTTGCGGTATAAATGGCTGATGTTGCCCAATGCTAACAGAAGGTTTAGTCTTGTGGGTAACTTCAACCTGTATCGCTATGCATTCTTTTTTGATGGACGTTATATTCCTACAGGCCCCAGCGTAGCAGAAATGTTGCTGAACAAAGCGGAGATCCTGGCACGTAAAGGAGATATAGCTAACGCAATGATTGCCGTAAATACACTGAGGGCAAAACGTATGAATACCGCGGCGCCCTTAACTGCAACCGACCAGGCAGATGCAATAAAGAAAGTTCTTGATGAAAGAAGAAGGGAACTTCCTTTTTCTTTCAGATGGTACGATATCCGCCGGTTTAGTGTAAACGATTATCCCGGTGATGATGTGACTGTTACTCATACATTCTTTAAAGTAAATGCAGGATCTGTAGATACTACTTCTACACAAAACTATGTTTTGGCGCCGGGCAGTAAGCGCTATGCGGTTCCGATTAACGGGGTGGAAATAAATGCCAGTAAAAACATTATTACACAAAATCAATATTAATACACTCTAAAAAATTGATAATGAAAAATATTAAGACGCATTTTGCTATCGTAGTTTTTCTTGCGTTGTTTTTAATAACCGGAAATAGTAATCTATATGCTCAAACAGGATTGGCTACCCCGCCTCAAAAAAAAGTGGTAGTTCCTCCATCAGCTGAAGAGGTTGTTACACTTCGTTCGGCCGTGGTATCACACCCGGCCGATCTTACCGCACACCAGGCATATATAAAGGCTGTGGGTGTTACCGACCCGGGAATTGAAAAACAATATGAAGAGTGGATGCAAAAAAATCCAAACGATGCAACCATTCCTTTTGCACTAGGCGATGCGTTTGCCAATGCAGAGAGCCCAAAAGCCAGGACATGGTTATTAAAAGCGGTTGCTATTGATCCCAAACTTGGCAAAGCATATATGGATCTCTGGCTCGACGCAGACCGTTGGGGCGATTTTGAAATGGGCCGCAAATACCTTGGAATGGGAGTGGCTGCCGATCCTTCCAATCCTGACCTGTCTTTTTATTATGCAAGCAGTCTTAAAGAAAGCGATCTTGCATTGTACCGGAAATTAAGCCTTGACATGGCGAAGAATTTTCCAACACATGAAAGGGGCGCCCAGGCACTTTACTGGCTGGCTTTCCGATCAACTGATGCAAAAGAAAAAGTAACTGTGTGGGAACAATTGCGTGCACAATACCCGGCTGATAAATTCAGCTGGTCATCTTCAGGTATGTCATCTTATTTTGATTACCTGCTAGTCACAGATCCTTCCAAAGCGCAGGAGCTGGCCCAGTCAATGGCTAATTTAAAATTCAGTGAGTCGCAAGTTAAAAGCTGGACCGGACAGGTTAAACTGGCGCAAAATATCGTTAAGGCAAAACAATTGGTTGCAGACAAAAAAGCGGCCGAAGCACTGGATGTTCTGAATGCTACAAAGATCACGTCTTATTCAAGGTTTAATGATGCTTTCGCTATTTTAAAATCAAAAGCGGCAGACGCAGCCGGGAATACACAGGCTGCTTATGATAGTCTTGCAGGATACTATGCTAAATCACCAACAGACTATGTTGCAGGCGAGTTGAAACAACTGGGTGCAAAGCTTGGTAAAAACACGACGGTGATAAACAACGAAATTATGAAGACCCTTAACGATGCTGCGAAGCCTGCTACAGGTTTTACACTGGAGCAGTATTTACAATCGGGAACTGCTTCATTATCAGATTTTAAAGGCAAGGTGGTTCTGATCACTTACTGGTTTCCCGGTTGCGGCCCTTGCCGTGGTGAATTCCCGCATTTTGAAAGTGTAATAAAGAAATTTAAAGGACAGGATTTTGTTTACCTCGCTCTCAACATTGTACCTGAACAGGATGAATATGTGATCCCGTTTGTAAAAACAAGCGGTTATAGTTTTATCCCCTTACGTGATGTAAAAGATCGTAACAAAGGAAATTTGAGTAATGGAAATGCAGCGCCTGTAAATTTTTTGATAGACAAAGACGGTAAGGTGGTATTCTCAAAGTTCCGCACAGATGAATCGAATGAGCGTACACTGGAACTTATGATCAATTCATTGGTAAAAGGTAAAGCAATTTAAAACCGCGACAAGATATTTGATCACTGCCAGGAGTGGGCGGCAGGCTATTACTTTGGAAGCCATCGTCAATAATTAATTTTAAAAAAAGATAATGAAAATCTGTTCCCTTGTTTTCGGCTTGTGTTTTATATTTTCCGCGAATGCCCAATCAAAAAAAGAGGGATATGTCCTTACAGGAAAAGTTCCAGGTATGAATTCCGGCGTTGTTTATTTTAGCGAATTTGTCAATAACGGGAAAAGGGATTCGGCAATAATAAAAAATGAAAGCTTTCAATTTTCCGGGATGTTCGATAACCCGATGCCGATCGTAATAGGAATAAAAGGCAACAAAGGTTCATTTTTGTTTTTTGCAGAAAATAAAAAAATGAAACTGGTTCTTGACAAAGACAGCCTGAAAAACAGTAAGCTGACAGGTTCTGTTTCAAATACTGACTACCAGGAATATGACCACGGGATACAATCGCAGAATGACCGGCTAAATGCGTTATCTGCCTGGAGCAGGAGCAAGGGAAAACTTAATAAAAAGACACAGGATAGCGTATCACAGCAATGGGAGATTATTGATAATGAGAGGAAGACGAACGTCAGAAATTTTATCAATAAACATCCAAATTCTACTGTAGCAGCATATGCCATTACACGGCATTTTCTTTCCACAGCGGAATTAAATGTACTGGAGGAACAGTATAAAATCCTTTCAATAAGTGTGCAGCAAACTACATT